>JAOZUK010000288.1 GCA_029938715.1 Bacteroidales bacterium
TCTTCCTGTCGGCATACCGTTGAAGTTTAGTGATATTGATGCTGTATCTTGAAAATGCATTGTTAAAAACATGTTCTATTTCCATACCATGTACAAACTCAAATTCCAAATCACTGTACGCATCAACTAAAAGTTTCTCAATAGTAACAGTCATTACACCACGAATATTCTGAAGAGGAGCTTCGCTCACTAGAGGTCTTATTAATACTGCATAATCGAGTCCGAGAATGTAATCATGCAATAGCTCTTTTCCTGGCTTATAGAAAATGGTAGAATTTGCTTCCTTAAGATGATAGTATACTGGTTCGGCGACATCACGTTCAACATCAATTATAACTATTCCTGTCTTTGCAATATGTTGTGAGAATTCATTTATCCATGACTGCTGCCAAATACAAAATGAAATGTAGGGAAACCTGTCTTTTATTGACTTATTTAATTTGAAAATTCTGGTAGATATCTCCGGAGAATACATTTTTGAATGCCCAAGCCTAAATTTGCCTTTTCCCACACGTTCAAGCACTCCTTGAATAACAAGTTCATATACTCTCCAATTAACAGTCTTTCTGGGTATGTCAGATTCATGTTTAGAATAAAATTCAACAATGTCACTTGTCGTAAACATCACATGTTTAGAGAAATGCTTTTTAAGTTCTTCTATTTTAAATTTTTTCTCGATGATTAAATATTTTAAGCAAATTTAAGCAAATTATCGGCACTAAATCGTAATTAGTGCCGATAATTTGTTCTTATACTTGTTCTGATATTAATAATTGAAAGTTGATATGTAACAAATACCCAAATAGAAAAGGATATGCTTTTTGATTTCAAATACCTATTCAATGTCCTGGCCATCAGGAAGCTGCTCATCGACGAAAGAGTTCGCATTCTCTGCTTTATTAAAGTGGTATACTTTTGAAGTGAAATAGTGGTATGGTTTTCCCTTAAACTTACAACAGACTATTAAAGAAATAATCCGTTTAAGGCGTTGCGAATTCTTTCCGAATATGATAGATCATGCATTTAATTTGAACCTCACTATATTGAATATTCACTATATTTCCTGCACCTATTAAATAATCTATGATCTCCAGGTACAGCATTGCGGTTTTACCATTTACGGAAACCGGTCCTGAAAGGGACCAAACGTTCCTTTCCGATGGATTCACAATGGAGATCATCCATGCACTGTCGCGGTACTCCTTCTTGCATGTTACTTCCAGGTATTCTTCCTCGAAATTCAGTGCAGCAGGAACAGACATTCTCTATATACGAAACAAACTACAGGTGGCCTGGATGGTGGATGGGAATTTAAGCACTTCAGAAGACGTTGTATCCATTACTGCACAATTGATTCGCACCGATGATGGTTCCCTGGCAGGATCCTTTAGGGAGGTCGTGGAATTTAGCAAGCTGACCGAGATCCAGGATATATTTGCTTCATCCATAGCCTTACAGATCAAATCGAATGTGGAGCCGGCGCCCATTTCACAAAACAGGAGATCAGTCCACCCGGAGGCCATGGAGGAATATATGAAGGGGCAATACTTCCTGAATCAACTGGACAGCAGTCAGTGGAGAGCAATGATGCAACACTTTGAAAGGTCAATATCACTGGATCCCACCTATTCCCGTCCCATGGTCGCCCTTTGCCACAGCTACGCATGGCTCTCATCCATCGGGGTGGTGGATCCGGTCAAAGCAAGGAAGGAGATTGACAGGCTGGTCAGCCTGATATTTACCCAAAACCACCAGATCTCCGATGTATACCAGCTTCAGGCAGAAAAACAGTTTTGGATCGAGTGGAAACCAGTTCAGGCCCTGGAAAACATATTAACTGCTCTTGAATTGAATCCAAGTAATTCGTCAGCACTGGTGATGAAGGGACTGATCCTGGCCTCTATGGGACGGATTGATGAATCCTTGAATGTCCTGTTCCAGGCCGAACGACTGGATCCCTACGGTGAGAATGTGAAATACTGCATTGGCGTGGTGCACCGTTATACTGGAGACTTTGACAAGGCTTACGAATACATAACACAAAGCCTGGAGATTTCCCCCAACTGGCTGGCTCCTTATTTCAGCATGATGGAAGTCCTGTGCATTCAACACCAGTTTGGTGAGGTGGAGAAGTTCATTGAAAAGAGCCGTTCGGTTCCCGGTTTTGCAGAAATGATCCCGGTATTCAGGGGACTTGCCGCTGCCTATGCCGCTAAAAAGGAAGAGGCCTTGCCTGTGGTTAAGAGCTTCACGAACTCGTCCCAGAAAGGGGCCATCATTGCTCCCTTGTATTATTACCTGGGACTCATCTGCCTTCACCTCGAGTTGAAGGTGGAAACGATACACTGGATTAAAAAGGGTTTGCAATTCCGTGCTTCCCCGTTCCTGTTTATCCATATAGACAGTACCTGGGAACCGCTTCAAACAGATCTTCAGTTTATTGAACTTAAGCAGCGAAGCGGGCTCCCGGAGCCGCTTAGCATAACTTACCGCCCCCCTGCAAAGTACCAGAAGTCCAGGCTGAGCAGCGAATTGGCACGAAATATTCAACATAACTTAAAAGAGGCACTTGAGGAAAAACAGGTCTTCATGGATCCGAAACTCAGTCTGGCCGACCTTGCCGAAATGTGCAATGTATCGGTGAATCAGCTGTCGCAGTATCTCAACGGCAACCTGGGAAAAAACTTCTACGATTTCATTAACCGGAACCGGTTGGATCATTTTCTCGGGAATGCCAGGAAGCACGAATTTAAGACTCTCTCCATTCTTGGACTGGCCTATGAGAGTGGATTTAATTCCAAAACCACTTTCAATACTTACTTTAATAAGGAGATAAAGATGACGCCCAGGGAATTCCTGAAGGGGACTGACCATTACATCCCCGACAAATAGGTTCGTCCCTATACAAGCGAACGACTGTCATTGAACTATTGCTCAACTTTGCGGATGTAAACCTGTTAAACACACATCCAATGAGCAACAATTCAGAACAGAAAACATTTGTAAAGTGTGGCATATGGTTGTCGGTACTTATCGCCACAGTTACCCTTATCACCTTTGCTTTTGCAATGATCGCTGTACCTCCATGCGGACCCTTCTGTACAGGGAACTGCATCGAATATCCCTACCTGGACACCCTGGGTCAGTTTCCGAAGGATTACCTCTGGGTTTGGCTGGCCCTGTTCCAGGTGAGTCTATTCCTGGTATACGTGGGATTCCTGCACCAGGCCGCCACCGAGGACCGAAAAGTGTTCAGTCTGCCCGGACTCCTGTTCGGGGCTATTGCCTCAGCCATTCTCCTTATGACCTATTATGTGCAGGCAGCCGTGGTGCCCATTAGCCTTGTGAAAGAGGAGTATGACGGGCTCGCACTTCTCACCATGTACAACGAGCACGGTATATTTATCGCCAGGGAGGAGATCGCCTACCTGCTCATGTCCCTTTCACTATTCCTTCTTTCATGGATTTTTCCAGGAACAGGAAGAAACGGGATCTTCCTGAAATGGCTGTTCAGGGTGCCGCTGGTGGTAAGTCTGGTTTCGCTGATTTTGATATCAATAGTATACGGACTGGACCGAAGCTACCGGTTCGAGTTGGTGACCATCAGCGCTAACTGGGTGGTACTTATCGTGGCGGGATATTCCACGGTGACTTGGTTTAAATCGATTGCAAAGCAAGACTGAGTTATGAAAAGAAAAGTATTAGGAATCCTGGTTACTACTCTGGCTTTAGCAACCAGCTGCTCCATACACCAGGAGATGATCGAACTGTCACTGAAGCAGCCCAACCTCTCTGAAATTGAAGACGGCACCTACCCCGGTTCCTTTGAGAATCACCGATGGTATTGCCACGTGGAGGTGGAGATCATGAGTCACAGTTACGATACCATCAAGGTGTTGAACTCGGCCAATGGAGGCAACGGTTTATATGAGAAACTGGTGGCCCATGTACTCGAACAGCAATCCATCGAGGTGGATGCTGTGAGTGGGGCTACCATATCATCCAATACATTCCTGAAGGCGGTGGAGAATGCGTTGGAGTAATAGTAGGGTCACGTAATATATCATCAATTCCATCTCTACCAAATAGAAAAGGAGTTAGATTAAAGCTTGCTGTGAACATAAAGACTTATCGCATTAAAAAATATCAATTTTAAGAACTTCCGTTTCCCGAGTATTCTGGATTTGATATTTTTACACTTACAGCTTAAAACATCCCATAATCGTTAGCTAACAAACTCTTCCTCTGGTACAGGAAATGGGGAGTATTACAATCTACTTCTACTCCCCTTATTTCAGAATCTCTTCAACATCCCGATAGCTCAATGAAAACCTTAACTTGAAATACACTGCTTGCATGATAATTGTTTTCGGGAAGCAATGACCTTTTGTATCCATTAATGCTGCGTTTAGTTCGGCGCTAAACTAAAGAATTTATGGTTTTAATTCTACAGATGCGACAGAACCTAATTTGGATAAAAAAATAGGAGCGAAGCACATGTATAATATACTTCACTCCCAATGATAAAATT
>JAOZUK010000289.1 GCA_029938715.1 Bacteroidales bacterium
AAAGTAGAAAGTAGAAAGTAGAAAGTTTGAGTGAAGTTGGTTTGTTGGGTTAGTTTGATGAAGGCGGGGATCGAATCAGGTTCCTGCCTTTATTCTTTTAATTTTCATTTTCCCCCAGGTCATGACGATCACACCCACAATGGTGATCAGACCACCAATCAATTGAAGCATTTCGGGTAAGATGGCGAGGTATATCATGGCTCCCACAAGCACAAAAAGACTTCGGGTAGATTGAATGATCATGGAACGGGAAGCTTCAATATACCTCAATGAGGAATATTGAGCCAAACCGGTAAGAAATGGACCCAACATGGAGCCAATGGCCATGTTAACTGCTGCACTTCCAGTGACCACAAATGTTTCCTGTCTGATTAGCATAGCTCCAAGTGCTACTATAAAGAGAAAAACAATCCGGTTGAGAGTGAGAATCCCGGGGTGAATATCTTTAATTCTGCTCTTGGCGGTGACTATGCTGATGGAAGAGAATACCGATGAGACCAGGATCCAGCCTGATCCCTTTCCGAAGAATTCTCCGAAAGTAGTATCCCTGGTATATGTGATTAAGATGACGCCACCTATGGTCAGGATGATCCCGATGGCCTCTACCATGTTGAACCGCTCTCCCAGATAGCGGATCCCCAGAAGAGTCACAAAGATGGGAGTGAGGTTGGAGAGGAAGGAGATGGTGGTGGGATTATCGGCAAGTTGTATGGAGAGGAAGAGAAGACTGGCTGCTCCCAGCTCCAGGAATCCAATAATGGTCAGGGTAACAAAGGAGGCTCTTCTTAAAAGAGGGATCTTTTTGATTATGCCAGACAGGATTAAAAAAGGCAATACCCAGACCAGGGCAAAACCAAACCAGTAGAACTGGAATTGAAAATAGTTCACCTCCAGCAATGCGGCTTTTGAGAAAACATAAACATTGGCCATCCCCAGGGTGGCGAGAAATGCAAGGGTGATGCCCTTTACAGTGGGATTGATGTTGGGGAAGAGCTCTTTCATGGTATATAAATAAAAAACCGGGGATAACCCCGGTCCTTTAACATTGTATGATGTGATTTGTTTATCTTCTGGACTTAATCTGGGCAGTTTCCTTTTCAAAACCCGGTTTTTCCAGAAGGGCAAACATGTTTTTCTTATAGGCTTCTACACCTGGTTGATTAAATGGATTGATTCCCAGCATGTACCCGCTGATGCCACAGGCATTTTCGAAAAAGTAGAGCAGCTGACCCAGGTAAAAAGCATTTAACATGGGTAAGGAGATCCTGATGTTGGGGACACCTCCGTCCAAATGCGCCAGGATGGTTCCCAGCTCGGCCATCTTGTTCACATGGTCGATGGGATCTGATGCAAGATAGTTGAGCTGGTCCAGGTTTGCCTCATTGGCCGGAACCTTTATCTGATGGTTGGCTTTTTCCACGCTGATTACTGTTTCAAAGAGAATTCTTTCCCCCTCCTGGATGTATTGGCCCATGGAGTGAAGGTCGGTCGAGTTATCCACAGAAGCAGGAAAAATCCCCTTACCCTCTTTTCCTTCACTCTCTCCATATAACTGTTTCCACCATTCAGAAACAAAGTGGAGTTTATTGTGGTAATTTACCATGATCTCAATCTTTTTACCCGAACGGTATAGGGCATTCCGTGTGGCAGCATACTGGGCAGCAGGATTTTCTTCAAATAGAGTATCCGGGCTGCATCTCTGGCTCATCTCTTTAGCTCCCTCTATAAGTTGGCGAATATTCACACCGCAAATGGCCAACGGAATCAATCCAACAGGTGTAAAAACAGAGAATCTGCCCCCCACATTATCGGGGATTACAAAACTTTTGTATCCCTCTTCATCGGCCAGCTGGCGAAGTGCTCCTCTCTCGGCATCAGTTACTGCAACAATCCTCTTTCCAGCCTCTTCCTTCCCGATCTTTTCAACCAGGTGATCTTTCAGGATCCGGAATGCAAGGGCCGGTTCGGTGGTGGTGCCCGATTTTGAAATCACCACAATCGAGTAATTGTAATCATCAAGCAATTCCAACAGCTCATGCATGTAATCCTCACCAATGTTGTGGCCCGCAAAAAGCATTTGTGGAGGTTTTGCTCCCTTTAACAGGTGCGAGAAATTGTTGGCAAGGGCGTCATTTACAGCACGGGCCCCCAGGTATGAACCTCCTATTCCGATTACGACCAGGATATCTGTGTTGGGTGTAATGCCCTGGGCAACCTCCTCAATCAGTTCGATTTGTTGTTCGGTAATTTCTGAAGGAAGGCGGAGCCATCCCAGGAAGCCGCTTCCGTCTCCTGATCCTTCGTACAGTGTCTTCTGAGCCTGCAACGTCTCGTTTTCGAGGTTCTTAATCTCTTCTTTGGAGATAAAATTATAAACCCTGCTAATATCCAGCTTAATCTCTTCCATGCTTTGTTATTCTATTAGATTAAATACGGGTGTAAAAGTAAATAAAAAACTTGTTTGCAACTCCACTTGATTTATGTACCTTTTTTGGGTTACTTATGCATTAAACTCCCCATCATGACCGAAATAGAAAAACTTGATAAAATCGCAATTGATGTCAGGTCACATAAACTACTTAAACAATTGCTGAATGAGAATCCCGAGTTCGAGAAGATCCTGCGTAATTCGAAAAACGAAACAGAGGTGGTGGTGGGAGTCAGAGAGTGGATTATGAAAAATCTGAAAGACCGGGAGAACGCATTTAAGTTTTATCATGCCCGGCATTCAAACCGGGACCTCTTTAATAAGTTGGAATGGCATGATTTTGCCATTATAAGGGTGCTGGATTACATTGGTCATGCAGGTAAAGAGTATGCTGATAAAAACCTGAGGGGTGAGATAGCAGTCAGCAATCCCCTGAGATTGATCTGGCTGGCAGTAAATAAGGGAACAGGAGGAGCCAAACCCGATTTCTTCATCGACATGATTATGTTATTCCGTCAGCTCAGGGGCGAGAATAAGCAACAATCTTTTTCTATGGAACGCGTTGCTTCGTGGATGGCCCGTTTCCCTTCAGGTCTGGATCCTCGCATTGTGCAGGTCAGGGAGGAGAATAAGCAGCGGATCATCCGGATTCTCATGGACCAGATCGATAGAGGTGGACTAAAGAGTACCAGGTATTTTTTTGAGCCTAACCTGTCTACGAAGCTGAAGCTGGATAAGATGCAAAGGTGGTGGGAGGATTACAGGTTCCACCTTCGTTTTGCCATACGCTCTCCTGAACTGCTCAATGAGATGCTTGATAATTCCCTGGATCCCGATACAATGAAGGTATTAAAGGATGCAGAAGAAGCTGGAATTCCTTTTTTTGTCAACCCCTACTACCTCTCTTTGCTCCATGTTCGGGTTCCCTACTTTGCAGTGGGTGCCGATCTGGCCATTCGATACTATATACTTTACAGCAAGCAGCTGGTTAATGAATTTGGGAGTATCGTAGCCTGGGAGAAGGAGGACTTGATAGAGTCTGGAAAACCCAATGCTGCAGGCTGGTTATTGCCCGAAGGGCATAACGTACATCGTCGTTATCCGGAAGTGGCCATTCTGATTCCGGATACCCTGGGTAGGGCCTGTGGTGGATTGTGCTCCTCCTGTCAGCGTATGTACGATTTTCAGGGAGGCCGGCTAAATTTCAACCTCCAGAAGCTGGAGCCGACGGAGAAATGGGGTGAGAAGCTAAAAAGACTCATGGACTATTTTGAAAAGGATGCTCAGCTGAGAGATATCCTGATCACAGGAGGAGATGGATTAATGAGTTCTGATAAGTCACTGAAATTGCTACTGGATGAGATTTATGAAATGGCTCTCAGGAAGGTGGAAAGGAACAGGTCCTTACCCGATGGTGAGAAGTTGGCAGAGCTGGTCAGGATCAGGATTGGATCGCGACTTCCTGTTTACCTTCCCCAGCGAATCTCCTTAAACCTGGTGAAGATTTTAAAAGAGTTTAAAGAGAAAGCCTCCACAGTGGGAATCACTCAATTCCTGATTCAGACCCATTTTGAATCGCCCATGGAGGTCACACCAGAATCAACCATGGCCATACAACGTCTCATCGCAGCCGGGTGGACGGTCACAAATCAGCTTGTATTCACAGCCGCAGCTTCCCGAAGGGGTCATTCGGCCAGACTGAGACAGGTATTGAACGACATTGGAGTACTGCCTTATTATACATTCACGGTCAAAGGATACATGGAAAATAATGCTGGTTTTGCACCAAATGCCAGGGTAGTCCAGGAGCAACTGGAAGAGAAAGTAGCAGGAAAGATCGATGAGCAGTATTACGATACCATAAGACAATTTCCCGATGAGGCCAATATGATGGTGGAGAATATTGATGCGCTCCGAAGATATGCCGGGTTGCCTTTCCTTGCCACAGACAGGAACGTATTAAACCTTCCGGGTGTGGGTAAGAGTTTAACATTCAGAGTAATAGGTATTACCCGATATGGACGTAGAATTCTGGAGTTTGATTATGATGAGACCCGGACTCACAGTCCCATCATACATAAAATGGGGAAGGTGATCATCAT
>JAOZUK010000803.1 GCA_029938715.1 Bacteroidales bacterium
AGCAAAACTTGCCATGGGCTATAAACTGGGGAAAAACAATCAATCTCAATAATCTCTGGCAAGAACTCAAACGCAGGAATGTGGTGCGCCTAAATGCGGGCTATGTTCTGGAAGGAAGCGTGTTGGAGGTGGTTTACTTCTCAGGGTGGACTATTTCGTTCAGTAATCACTACTTTTAGATTTAAGCAATCCTCAGCATACCAAATCTTGAATCAAATGAGCAACTTCGTACAAATCAAAATCCTTCTAATTATCTGTCTGGCCGCAGCTTACAGCATCCCAACCTTGGCCCAGAAAGACTCCAAAAACTTTGACCAGATTAAAATGATCTTATTTCAGCAGGAACAGGATTGGAATGATGGAGATATTGATGCGTTTATGAAAGCTTATTGGAATTCTGAAGAGCTGCAGTTTGGGGGTGCAAATGGCATCACCAATGGATGGCAACATACTCTTGATAATTATAAGAGGGGCTATCCGGACAAAGCTACCATGGGTAAGCTCACCTTTCAGATAAAGGATATGACCCGTCACAGCAGAAAGGTGGTAAGCCTCACAGGAAGCTGGGAGCTGGAACGGGAAAATGACAGACCCGGGGGCCACTTTCTACTAATTTGGAGGAAGGTCAAAGGAGAGTGGAAAATTGCAGTTGATCACACCAGTCAGAAAATCGATCTATAATAAAAAACTTACCTCTGTTAGCTCCCTGCCGATTTGCTGAACACCCTCTAATATTCTTTTTGTTTGTGCCGGGGAAGGTTTTTTTATACCCTTAATATACTGTGCAAGCAAACTTTGATTCATACCAATACGCTCAGATAGTGCTTTGGCATTGATGACTTTGTAAAAATCAAAAAAGCTTTCCAGATCAAATTTGAACCTGAGATCGTCTAGTGAATATTCTACATCAAACTCCTCGAAGGTAAAATTCAATGCATCCAGGATCCCTGCATTAAGTTTTTCGAAGGTCTCCGCTTCTGTGGCTATAAACTGATTATCGATGGTTAATGTGGCACTGTAACCAATGCCCTCTTTTATCACCATCACATTGGCTTTTCTTTTTTTCATCACCGGTTTTGCTTGATATCAGCCTGATTCAGGATAGCATGCAGCAGTCCCTTTTTTACTTCTCTGCTGCCGTGAAAGGGTACTGTCAATTGGCCCTTTTTTTCCCTGTGTTGAAGAATAACATGACTCCCTTTCTGTCGAACGATAAACCAACCATCCTTTTTTAACAACCTGAATAATTCATTATACTTTACCATTTCAAAGGTAATATA
>JAOZUK010000804.1 GCA_029938715.1 Bacteroidales bacterium
TGATTACCCAGGATGATGTTCTTGCCATTGTTGGTCCCCAGTCTTCCAAACAGGCGATCCCTGCCGGTGAAGTTGCCAATAAATATAAAACCGTTATGATCAGCCCCTGGTCTACCAACCCCAGTACAACCCTTGACAGGCCTTATGTATTTCGTGGTTGTTTTCTTGATCCGTTTCAGGGTCCGGTTGTAGCCAACTTTATTACCGATGAATTTGCATTTACTAAAGCTGCTGTTCTTTATGATGTTGCCTCTGATTATCCAAAAGGACTGGCGGAAGTATTTAAAGAAGCATGGGAGAAAAAAAATGGAGCCGGATCTGTCGTAGCTTATGAAAGCTTTACAACGAAAGATACGGATTTTTCTTCTCAGCTCACTAAAATTGTTAAATCAGGTGCACAGGTTCTTTTTACCCCCCAGTATTACAATGAAGTCCCTTTAATTGTTCGACAGGCTAAAGATCTTGGCTGGAAAGGCCCCATTGTAGGTTCTGACTCATGGGGATCTGCTGAAACTGTAGAATTATGCGGTAAAGCATGTTACGGACTGTACTTTTCATCACACTATGCAGCAGCAGGTGCCAAAGGGGCAACAAAAATATTTATCGACAGATATACCAAAGCATACGGCTATGTTCCAGATGACGTTGCAGCCCTGACATGGGATGCACTTCGCCTCACCCAGCAGGCCATTCAGGATGCCGGTAAAATTACCGGGAAAATTGAAAAAGACAGAATAGCTGTTAAAGATGCCCTTGCAAATATCAAGAATTTTGCCGGTATTACAGGAAATATGACGTTTACCCCTGAAGGTGATCCAATCAAATGCGCTGTTATCGTAAAAATTAATGACAGCGGTGAATATGAATTTTACAAATCCAGTTGTCCATAAACTTAGGCCAAATGGTATCGTTTAAGTAATTATATGACTGTCATGCATTTTATGCATGGCAGTCATACTTCTATAGAACAGGAGTTGGTGAATGGAATCTTTGATAGAATTAGGTCAATATATTCTTCAAAACCTGATTAATGCACTCCAGAGAGGCAGTTTCTACGCTGTGATATCCATTGGTTATTCTATGGTATATGGCGTTTTAATGCTCTTTAACTTTGCCCATGGTGACATTTTTATGGTGGGCACCTATATTGGCTTTGGGATTGCAACCCTCTTTCTGGCTTTGTTTGCAGGATTTTTACCCGGCCCCCTTATCTTTTTAGCTACGGTTATTATTACCATGTTTCTGGCTTCCTGGGTCGGTGTTTTTGTTGAAGTTGCAG
>JAOZUK010000020.1 GCA_029938715.1 Bacteroidales bacterium
CCATAAAAAACATACTTATTATGGTTGCCACCGAGTTTACATCTCCCATAAATACAAATACCAGGGCTATGATTACAGTGACCAGTGTAGCATTAAAAGGCTCATTGGTTTCGCCCTTACCCTTATAGAGGAAAATATTTAATCTGCGGAATGGGAATGAATGGTCTCCTGCCAGGGCCTGAAGGGTACGCGGTGCAACAAGTATAGATCCAATGGCAGATGAAAAGGTTGAGGCTGCCAGTCCCAATGGAATAACTATCCCTCCAGCCAATGCAATATCTGCCATCACCAACTGATTGGCGGGATCGGCCAGGGTGGCAAGGCTGGCTGATGCAGCAAGCTTATATACAATAAAAAAATAGACAATCATCCCGGTGATGGTGGCCAGTAAGGTACCCATGGGTATAGATTTACTTGGCTTCTTAAGATCGCCGGATAGCCCCACTCCAGCTGTAATCCCCGTAAAAGCAGGAAAGACAATGGCAAATACAAGAAAGAAACTGTTTTTCACATCGCCTCTCTCTGCAGATGCCAGGGAGAATGCATTTGCCTCGCCATATTCTGTCCCTCCAAAAAAGAACAATCCCAGGGAAACAAGCAGAATGGCTACCACAATGTAGAGGGTTTTCATTCCCACAGCTGCTCCCTTTTTCAGGATCAAAACTGAAAGTCCGACCATGGCAGGTATACTGATTACCTGCCTGGGTAATATTAAATCGTACCGTTCCGAAATCCAGTCGAAAAAAAACTCAAATGCTTCGGTGAAAGCAATGATGTAAAAAGCTACACTGATGGCCTGGGAAAAGAAGAGTGCAAAACCGATGGTAGCACCAATATTCATCCCGAAGGAACGGGAAATAATAAAATACTCCCCTCCTCCTTCCACCCTTTTGTTGGTTGCAATTTCAGAGATGGCCAGGGCCGTTGGGATGGTCACCATATGACCCAGAAGAATGACCCCGATCACCCCCCAGAATCCCAGAGTACCAACTGCAAAACCAAACCTCAGGAACAGTATGGCCCCAAGAATCGTAGCAATTGCCGTGAAGTAAACTGGTGCTGTGCCAAATGAATTTTTAGAGGATGATGCCATCTTATCAGTAAAGATAAGAATTATCGGAAATAAAGATTAGAAATAGAGGTCCCGTTCCCCCTGTTTCACGCGATCGAGCCTCTCTTCAAGCCGGGTCTTAAATTTATCATCCTCAAGTTCTATGAGGTTTTTCTGAATAAGCCTGTAGCCTTTCTCTTTGATTCCATTTTTGCCATAATCCTCAAGGTACTCGGCCAGGGTGAGCATGGCATTGGGTGTGCAGTATCTTTTTATAAAACCCGGAACGGAAAACTCCATAAAATGCTCCCCTGTTCTCCCTGTTCGGTAACAGGCTGTACAAAATGAAGGAAGGTACTCGTTCTCAATGAGATCATCCATGACTTCAGAAAGAGAGCGATCGTCACAGATCTCAAACTGCTCTGCATCCAGGTCCTGGTCCTTTTCTTTTTCGGAATATGCCTTCATTTCAATTTTGGTACCTCCATCGATCTGAGAGACTCCAAATTGTAGAACCTCATCTCGTATTTCGGCCGACTCTCTGGCTGTAAGTATTAATCCCGTATAGGGTACGGCCAGCCTTAAGATTGCCACCATTCTGGTGAAGTCCTCATCACTCACCTCCCAGGTGGGATCAAAATCCACATTTGAGGCTCTTTGAAGACGTGGGAATGATATGGTATGTGGTCCCACATTATAGACTGCTTCCAGGTGGTTCACATGCCTGATGAGTCCAAGCACCTCAAACCGCCAGTCATACAATCCGAACAGGGCTCCGATTCCAACGTCATCAATGCCTGCCTCCTGGGCCCTGTCCAGGGCCGAAATCCGCCAATCATAATCCTTCTTTAACCCACCGGTGTGATATTTGGCATAGGCCCCCCGATGGTAGGATTCCTGGAACACCTGGTAGGTTCCAATACCAGCATTGAGAACCGTTTTGAAACCTTCCATATCTAATGGTGCAGCATTAATGTTAACGCGCCTGATCTCTCCGTTTCCTTTTTTTACCTTGTAAACGGTTTTCACGGTGTCGGCAATGAATTCAGGCGTGTATTTGGGGTGCTCGCCATACACCAGGATTAGCCGTTTTTGTCCCATCTCCTCAAGCATCTCCACCTCCTCTATGAGCTCAGGATGAGTGAGGGTGGTTCTTTTCTGTGATTTGTTTGAAGTTCTGAATCCGCAGTACTCGCAATTGTTTACACAAAGATTTCCCACATAGAGAGGTGCGAACAATACGATGCGTTTTCCATAAACCTGCTCCTTCAAAAGACGGGCTCCTGCCTTAATTTCCTCGATAAGTCCGGGATCGGTAGCATTCACAAGCACTGCAGTCTCCTGCATACTCAGTCGCTTCTTACTAAGCGACTTGGCAATAATGTTTCGCACCACTTCTTTCTCGGGTAAGGCGCCTTCAAGAATCACCTCAATCTCTTTCTCAGATATAAATGGGACCTCTGGTTTATCTTCAATGGTATAAATTTGCGGATCGTAGATCATATTTGATCGATTTACGAACCTTTGGAAGAAATAAATAAAGTTGCTCTGCTTTAGCTCTTTACCTTCAGATCTTCCTCCGGATCAGATGAATTTTGATACCTTGAAGCCAGTAACACCAACTTCTCAGTGGGTGCAAATGTATGCATTGTTATTTGAATAACAAAACAAATCCGGGCAAATATTGCTATTTTTATGCACTTATGAACAAGTACTTCATATCCCTCTTAGTGATCACAATCCTCTGGGCCACCTCGCTATTTGCCCAGGATGCCAGATTGGCTTATTCCCTTCATCCTGGTGAAAAGTACAGATTGGATATAGATCTTCAACAGACCACTCACTCAGAATCCATAAATAGCGAAGAACTTAATCTTTACAGCCTCACAAAGCTGGTATTTATTGTCGATTCAATCGATGAAAACGGCAGGATCTATTTGAGCGCCATGTACAACGACCTTCTGGTTTCCATGCTGGCTCCCAGAATGAACATTGACATAAACTCCGGTTCTGGCAGGAATCCCATGCTTACCGAAATGGTCAATTCTCTGGAGATGAACATATTTCACCTGGTTATGTCCACCACAGGTGAGTTGAAAGAGATATATGGACTGGATTCCCTCTTCTCTAACCTTGCCTCCTATCCGGTCAACGATACCCTGGAGCAACAGGTGGTTTTACAGACATTGAATGAAGTTTATGGTCCCGACTCCTTCAAAAGCCTGTTTAATCTTTTTTTCTGGGTCTACCCTGTGATCTATCCCATGGCCAACTGGACCAATGACATGACCTATTACTTTAACACAAAACCGGTAAGGATGAATAATCAGTACAGTCTGATAAAAACCAGTGAGGAGGGACTGGTGATTCAGGGGATTGGAGTGTTAAATGCCAATAAAGAGTTTCTCGAAACAACAAACATGGGCGAAGTTAAATCTACGGTCTCAGGAAATCAAACCTATGATTTTCAAATGGATATAGATAGCGGATGGCTAAATAAATGTGTTTCCAGGCAGCAGATAAAAATTGAAACTACGATTGTGAAGAGCAGATATTTACCAGCCGGTTTGAAAATACCCTCTTTTACAGAGACTGTGTTTGAGGTCAAAGGATCAAAAATCAAGTAAGATACAAACACCCGGAACCTATGAAATCAGCAAAAGTGAAGATAATTAACCGCATCGCTGTGGTCGTCCTGATGAGTGCCACGTCGATGCTACTCTCGGCTCAACCCTATGAACACTCTGTGGGGGTTCGTGCAGGTTACTCCAGTGGCATTGTTTATAAAGCTTTTTTCAGGCATAGGCCGACAGCCATTGAGGGTGGTTTGCTTTACAACCGGCACGGCTTCAGCCTGAATGCATTGGCCGAATTCCACCCTGAATTATTCAGAAACAAAAGGATCCTGGTTTATGTGGGTGGTGGTGCATTTGGAGGCAGCTGGGAGGATGACTTTTCATTGGGCCTTGCAGGAGTAGCAGGGATTGAGTATATCTTAAGAGATCTCCCTCTCAGCTTTAGCGCGGACTGGAAACCCATGCTCAATCTATACCGAAATTTTGAATATGACCTGGTGGACTTTGGAGTATCAATCCGGTACCACTTTAAGATCTAGTAGTACTTTACTTTCTCCAAAAAGTATCCTATATTTATGGGGATAGCAAAGTCTTCATTAAGCACCATATATTATGATACCTACCTTGAAGGATGTTCAGTCGGCAGTTAAAAGAATCGGGCCCCTGGTACACAACACACCGGTTCTCACTTCCTCGACTATCGATCGGATGATGAATGCCACTGTTTTTTTTAAATGCGAGAATTTTCAACGAATGGGTGCATTTAAAATTCGTGGAGCCACCAATGCCATTCTCCAGTTATCGAAGGATGAACGAGCCAGAGGTGTAATCACTCACTCCTCAGGAAATTTTGCTGCTGCCCTTGCCCTCGCTGCCAGCTCCCTGAATACAAAAGCCTATATAGTTATGCCATCCAATGCGCCAGCTGTAAAGAGGGAAGCCGTTGCAGGCTATGGAGCCCAGATCATTGAATGTGCTCCCACACTGAAAAGTCGGGAGTCAACAACCCTTAAACACCAGAATAAGCTGGGGGCCACTTTTGTGCACCCATCGAACGATTTAAATGTAATCCTCGGCAACTCAACCGCCGTCTGGGAACTGGCCAAAAAAGCAGAGAACCTTGATGTGGTTATTGCTCCTGTTGGAGGCGGCGGTTTGCTCGCCGGAACCGCCCTGGCCACCAATTACCTACACTACTATATTGAAACCATCGGAGCAGAACCTTTTGGAGCTGACGATGCTTATCTTTCCTTAAAGACCGGTAAAATTCAACCCAGCATAAATCCAAAAACCATTGCCGACGGGTTAAAAACCCAGCTGGGTGACAAAAATTTCCCCATCATACAGAAGTTTGTCAGCAAGATTATACGGGTGGAGGAGTCGGAAATTATTGAGGCCATGAAATTCATCTGGGAGCGAATGAAAATAGTCATAGAACCTTCCAGTGCGGTAGCTGTGGCCGCCATGTTCAGAAACAAAACTGATTTTAAAAACAGGAGGGTCGGTGTGATCATATCGGGTGGTAATGTTGACCTCTCCAATCTGCCATTTTAAAAATAAATTGAGGTGGGTAGCTGATCTGTGTATCCCTTAACACATTAACCCTTGAATGTGTTGTAGAACATTGTAAAGGGGTTATGTTACGTATGAAATCATATATATTTGTGGGTATTGCATTTGAAAAAGGTAGAATACTTTTCTACTTACTAACTAAAACTATTGCTATCAGGGCGGGTGATCTTTAATCACCTGCCTTTTTTTTGCTTTCAAAATGATGAAACTTCCTAAAGAAGAATCCATTGTCAACGGGATTAGAAATCACGACTCAAAAATCCTGCAGCATGTATACGATACCCAGTATCCAATTATTGAAGGGTATATTATACATAACCAGGGAACCAGAGATCATGCAAAAGATGTATTTCAGGAGGCCATGATCATCGTCTACAAACGAATAAGATCGGGCAAGCTGGAACTAAGTTGCAAATTTGGAACCTACGTCTATGCCATCTGCAAGAACATATGGATTCAGGAAAGGAAAAAGTACCTGCTGCGTGCAGAAAAATTGAGACAACAACCACTGATGGTAAACGATCCCGGACCTGCCGACGATCCATTACTCCAGAATCATCTGAACGAGCTCTTTAATAAGCACTTCAATGAGCTTAGTGAAGACTGTCAGAAGATTCTCTCTATGTATTTCAACAATTTTAATGTGGAGGAAATCCGTACTGCTATGGATTACAAAGACTTACATCATGCAGCAGATCGGAAATACCGATGCAAGAAAAGCCTTATCAAAAGGATTGTGAATGACCCCCTTTTTAAACAGCTGAAAAATGAACAACGTTGATCATATCATTAAATATCTATCGGGTGAAATGAACCTGGATGAGGCCAGCTCTTTTGAGGACAAGCTGGCATCCGACCATGGATTCAAGGAGCAATATGAGGAAGTCTCTGCTGCTTATAACCTGATCAGGGACCAGTTACAGAAACAGGATCTGGCTGATTTCAAAAAAAACCTTTCGGAAGTAATGGAGAGGCCGGTAACCGAACAGCCAAACCCTCACCGAAGCCTTCGATCCTGGTGGTTTCTCCCACTCTTGTTGGCAGGTAGCCTTGCCATACTCCTGGCCGTTTTCCTCTCCAATCCTGATGGGAGCAAAACTTTTTCACGATACTATCATCCCGAAGAAGATCCGGTTCTTCTTGCATTTAACCAGGGAACCAGGGGGGGGACAGAATCAGGAATCTTATACTTTCAACTGGGACAGTATGCCAAAACAATGGAAGTGATGTCTGAACTTATTGCAAAGGACCAGGATAATCAATTGGCTCTGCTCTATTACTTACTGGCGTCTATGGAGACCGGAAAGCAGGATGAGGCCATGGAGAAACTTGCACCACTGGATCTGAGAATTGATCACCAGGTGGGACAGGCACTATACTGGTATAGAGCACTGGCACTTATAAAATCGGGGAGATATGTGGAAGCCGATGCGCTTCTGCTTCCCCTGATACAACAACAGGGTCCCTACCAGACTAACGCCAGACGGTTACAAAAGAACTTGTTAAAATAATTCTTAATTTAGGGGCATAAGCAAACTGGTCTATGCCCTCATTCCCTTTTTACAAGCAACTCGACGCTATGGATTGCGGTCCAACCTGCCTGAGAATGGTGGCCCGCTTTTATGGTAAACATTTTACACTTCAGACTCTCCGGGAGAAGTCTCATCTGAACCGGGAAGGGGTATCTATGCTGGGTATTGCTAAGGCTGCTGAAGATATCGGGATGCAATCCATGGGTGTCTCCCTCACCTGGGAAAGATTGCGCACTGAAGCCCCCCTGCCGGTCATTGTCCACTGGAAACAGAATCACTTTGTGGTGGTCTATAAGATTAAGCGGGGCAGGGTGCATGTGGCCGATCCTGCATTTGGTCACACGGTGCTCTCCAAAGAGGAGTTTTTAAAAGGATGGATAAGCACCCGAACTGATGGTGAAGCCAAAGGTTCTGTCCTATTACTTCAACCCACTCCAGATTTTCTGAACCAGGAAGATGAACCTATAAAAAAGAGTGGATTCAGGTACTTATTTCGCTATCTGGCCCCATATAAGCGCTATTTGTATCATCTATTGCTGGGCGTTATCCTGGCCAGTATCATTCAGTTTATTCTACCCTTTCTCTTCCAGTCCATGGTCGATTTTGGGATCACAAACCAGGATCTGCCATTTATCTATCTTATCCTGCTTTTCCAGTTTGTTTTGATCCTCTCTCAAATGGGACTCGACTTTATCCGCAGATGGATTCTGCTTCATCTGAGTACCCGGGTCAACATCGCTCTTATATCAGATTTTCTGGTCAAACTGATGAAGCTACCTGTAGGGTTCTTTGACACAAAGCTTACAGGAGATCTTCTGCAACGAATAGGTGATCACAAAAGAATTGAATCATTTATGACCACCTCTTCACTTACCATCCTCTTTTCCATGGTAAACCTGGTGGTTTTTGCATTAATCCTGGCCATATTCAGCATTAAGATCTTATTGATCTTCCTGGCCGGCTCCCTGCTCTACTTTATATGGATCTTTATCTTTATGAAACGCAGAAGAAGCCTCGATCAGAAATACTTCTCAAAGATGGCCGAAAACCAGAGCAAGTTGATCCAGATCATTCACGGAATCAGGGAGATCAAGCTTAATAATGCGGAAAGGGTCAAACAGTGGGAGTGGAAAGAAATTCAGGCCAGTCTGTTCAGGGTCAATATGAAAACCCTTTCGCTCAACCAGAATCAGGAAGCCGGTGGTGTATTTATCAATGAAACCAAGAATATCCTGATCAACGTTACTGCAGCCATAGCTGTTCTAAATGGAAATCTCACCCTGGGTACACTTCTGGCCATAAGTTATATACTGGGGCAGTTAAATGGTCCCATCGAACAGATGATATCTTTCTTTCACAGGGCACAGGACGCCAAGATAAGCATGGAACGTCTCGGTGAAATTCATGATTCAGAAGATGAGTATCAGCAGGATGCCGGTATATCAGTTGTGCCTGTTATTGACCGTATTATTGTAAGTAACCTGGACTTCACCTACCCTGGTGCCATAGCGCGCAATGTTCTGGAAGAGATCAATCTGACACTTAAAAAGGATACTGTTACTGCAATTGTGGGAGTAAGCGGGAGCGGCAAGACAACATTGGTGAAGCTGTTGCTGGGATTCTATCCTCCGGCCAATGGAGAGATCCGTGTGGGTGATATGAATATGCAGATGATGTCGCCCGACCTGTGGAGAGGAAACTGCGGAGTGGTGATGCAGGATGGATACATCTTCTCCGATACCATAGCAAAAAACGTTGCCCTTGGAGAACAGGAGATAAATACCGATCAACTGCTCTATGCAGCAAGGATGGCCTGTATAGATGATTTTATTGATCAGCTTCCACTGGGCTATAATACTGTAATAGGACAGGAAGGTTTGACATTGAGTGGTGGTGAAGAGCAAAGAATCCTTATTGCCAGGGCCATCTATAAAAATCCGGGGTTTCTGTTTCTGGATGAAGGAACCAGTGCACTGGATGCCAATAATGAGCGAAGGATCATGGAGAACCTCCAACTGGTATTCAGTGGCAAAACGGTGGTAATTGTGGCACATCGATTAAGTACAGTAAAAAATGCAGACCAGATCATCGTATTGGACCAGGGCCGGATTGTCGAAGAAGGTAAACACAATGACTTGATTGCCAAAAAAGGACACTACTTCAACCTGGTGAGAAATCAGCTGGAACTTGGTAGTTAGTGCTCAATGCAACCCATGGAAAATGATTGGAAGAAAAGGCTTGGTGTAGTATATTCGACAAACTCCGAATACACTTTTGAAACAGACGGGAAGGAGAAGCAGAAAACAGCAGAACCTTCACAGCAAAAGCTCTATGTTAAACTCGATCGGAAAAATCGCAGAGGAAAGAGTGTTACCCTTGTGGAAGGATTTGTGGGCACCGAGAATGATCTGAAAGAACTGGGAAAAGAGCTGAAGAGCAAATGTGGAGTGGGTGGTTCAGCCAAGGAGGGGCTGATCCTTCTTCAGGGGGACTTCAGGGACCGGGTAATCTCTCTACTGAAAGAAAAAGGTTTTAATGTTAAGCGATCAGGTGGTTAGTCTATATTTCAGAATTATACGAACACTGGTCCTGAGTCTGCTGCTGGGTTTTTTGTCTGGCCTGAGTTGCCGGGCCCAGGATGCAGAGCTTTTAGTGCCTGCAGATACCTCCTACTTCCAGGCAGGGGATGACAACTGGAACCTGGTGGAATCGGTGCTTAAGAAGCATCCTTCCAATGTACTTTTGTTGCTCAAACGAGGGGCCAATCCAAATTCCAGGTCTGACGGAGGTATGACTGCACTGATGTTCGCCGCCGAAATTGGTGACAGCATGTTGGTGAAGCTGCTCGTCCTGAACGGAGCAGACCTGGAACTCACCTATGTGGAAGGAACCACTCCCCTGATGGTGGCAATTCTTAATCAGCATTTCGAAGTAGTTCACTTTCTCCTGCGAAAAGGCTCAAATCCCAATCATCAGGACGACGTGAAAGGTACTCCACTTATCTATGCTGCCGCCATCAATGATTACCAGATGGCTGATCTGCTGCTCTATTACGGAGCATCAGATACACTCAGTGACCGGGAAGGCAATACACCCTTAATGACTGCTGTCTTTTTTGGGAACCTGGAGACTGCGGATGTGCTCCTTCAAAACGGATTGAATCCCGATGAGCCCGATAAAGATAAAAATACGCCATTGATGATTGCCGCACAACTGGGAAACAGGGAGATGATCAATCTGCTGCTGGAGTATGAAGCAGGCCTGGAAAAGATAAATAAAAAGAATTTCACCCCACTTGCACATGCCATCAGGTTTGACCAGGATAGTGCGGCAATGGTTTTGATCGACAGTGGGGCCAATGTGAACCATTTGATCACTGCAAAAGAGAACCTGTACGACCTGGCCATGAAGCAGTATCAAAAAGCCATTCTTAAAAAGCTAAAGGAGAAAGGAGCCGGTCCCACCAAACAGCCTAACTTTTCTGAATTTCAGCTGGGATGGGGAAACTCCTTTCGCAGCAATGAGCATATGATGCAGGTAAGGGTGTCCTGGGTGGATGATAAATTTGGATTTTTTGCTGAAACAGGGGTAGATTTTCGCCCCACCCTGAGAAAGGTCCAGGTTCAGATGGAAGATCATCTGATCCATCAATACAGAGAATCCAGGTGGGTCTGGACCCATGGAGCAGGAAAATACTTCAAGCTTGCCCGTGATAAATCAAATATTGTATACGGACTCTATGCAGGTGCATATGGAATGCTTTCAATGCCAGATTACAGAGGGACCAGTGACCACCCAAAATTTCACTACTCTCTGGCGTTGTCGGGAGGGGTATACATGAAAGGTCGCTATGCAGGTATTAAAGCAGGACCAGAACTTTACACTTACGGCACCCTACTTGAAGAGCCATGGAAAATCAACATCACTCTGTTTGCAAGGATCGTCTATAAGAAAGGCACACATGTTTACAAGGATATTCAATACTAATCCTATGAAGATGAGGATCACTGTACTAATGGCAATCCTGCTACTGGTGTTCGTCTCAGGAAATTTTTCGGGTTGCGAAACTGAAGACTGGATGTTTGAGGTAAATTGTAACGACTGTTACGGGTACATGCCCGACAGTGCCAATCTTATTATTTACGTCACCATCGATGCCGAAAATGACTCGGTTCCTCTAACTTTTTATAAGGGTGATTATGAAAATGGTGAGATCGAATGGCAGGACACAGCCACCACCGACGAATTTTTTCTCTACTCGGAGATGGACCGGACATATACCGTTACTGCCACCTATAAGTCGGGGGATGAAACAGTGGTTGCCTTTGATGAGGATGAAATGAACCTTTCCGATGGTTCGGCTGAATGTGGATCTCTATGTTACATTGTGAAAGGGGGCATATTAGATGTCCGGTTATTGAAATAGTCCCGGGCACCGGTAGTTGTGATATCAGACCCGGTTGTTTGATGATGAAAAAAAGAGATGATTCATAGAAGCATAACCATATATTTTCAATATTTTAGGGTCAATTGTAAGAACGTATGGGTTTCCGACAAACTGTAATTGTATCGTTACTGTTTCTGCTTGCTACCGGGATTTTATCAGCCCAGCCAAATAAGAACGGGGTACCCATCGTTACTAACTACGAGCATTCTGTCACCAAAGGCAGCGAACAAAACTGGTGTATCACCCAGGACCACAGAGGGGTTATCTACGTTGGCAATAATAACAAAGGAGTCCTTGAGTATGACGGTGTTGAGTGGAGAAGAATCCCGGTTCCCAGAGATCCTATGGTCTGTTCTGTAATTACGGGCCAAGATGGAGTTGTGTATGTAGGAGCTAGTTCAGAATTTGGTTACCTGTTACCTGATAGGTATGGGAAGATGATATTTCGCTCGCTGTCAGATACCATCGACCAGAAAAAATTACCCTTTGGAGAGGTTTGGAAAATCTATTACCTGGAAGGAAAGGTCTATTTTTGCAGCTTCAATTATATCTTTATCTATGATCATCTAAAAGAAACCCTCACCCACATAGAGACTCCTGAATATACTTACTTCTCTTTTCTAATTGACGGAAACATCTATTTATCTGCCTGGGAACAAGGATTGATGCGTTATCAGAATGATCAGTTTGTTGTGGTCCCCGGAGGAGAATTCTTTATAAATAAAAGCATTACCGGATTGGTGAAGTTTGATAACACCAGAGTTTTGGCAGGTACATTCAGTAATGGTATTTACCTGTTTGATACGCAAAGCGGTTTTCTGGATGAGGGCTTTATGGACCAGGAGCTTACAGAATATTTAAAGCAGGGGACCATTACAAATATCCAGGCCATGGAGGAGGATTTTGCAGTAGCCCGTCTTAATCATGGGGTGGTCATTCTTAGCAGAGATGGGAAAGCTACTGAGATTGTCACTAAGAAAGAGGAACTTATAGATGAAGATGCCACCTTTGCATATTACAACGAAAGGTTGGAAAAAACAAGTCCATTATGGATAACTAATTTTATGGGTGTCAGTAAGTTGGAACCCTCTAATCCATTCAGGGTGTTTAATGAGTCCTCCGGTTTCGAAGATTTTGTAACTGGTATTAAGTACTTCAATGGAACCCTGTTTATCTCGACTTTTAATGGTCTCTACTATAAATCATCGAGTCCAACAGGCACCCGGTTTATCCCGGTTAAGGGCACTGAAGGGGAAACTATTTATCACTTGCTGGAATTCAATCCGTCGCGTTACCGGAATTTCCTGATTGCTTCTTCTGAGGCAACGACTTTTGTTATAGATTCCCGTATGGGTGTTTCAATTCTCAAAAATTTAATCCAGAATCCTCCAGAGAGTTTTGCCGACCAGGAGGAGTATGCCGGACAATTTATCGTCCAGGATCCGGAAAATTCTGAAATTATCTACACTGGTCGAAGTCAGATCTTAGGTTTACAGTATCACCGGGGACTTTGGCGGGAGATCTCCAGGATGAAGGATTTCAATGAAGAGATACTTCTCAATAAGGTAATTGATAAGTATGGCTACCTATGGACCAGCTCCGATAACTGGGTGGTCCGGATCGACATCAAAGAGAAGACCGATCCTTCGCGAAAATTCATGAATAGTGAGAAAGGGCTTCCTTCCGACGAAAACAACCGCGTATTCCTTGATCCAGACACAAAAGAGGTTTTATTGGGTACAAGGGATGGCTTTTACAGGTATAATTACTTTCACGATACAATTTATCGCGATACCATTCACAACAGGATTCTTCCCCAGGGTAAAAACCTGATAATGACGTTTTACCAGGATCACGACGGGGATTACTGGTACTCTTTTGAAAATGAACACAAAGGCTGGAGCGAATTGGTAGCTGAAGATCGGGGTTCAGGATTGAGAATACTGCATGATAAAACCTTTCAGAGATTGGCTAATACCTCCACCGATGTAATTTACAGCAGCGGAGAAAATGAGGTATGGTTTGGGAAATCAGATAGACTTTATCATTTTGATAAATCCTTTAAAAGAAACGATACCTTGCTGTTCCCCATACTGATCAGGCAGGTTACGCTAAATACCGATTCTGTACTCTTTTATGGCACCCATTTTACAGAGGACCATCAGGGTCGTCTTTGTGCAAGTCTTGTCCAATCAGCCGATAGACGTCCAGAAATCAAACACAGTTTAAATAATGTGTACTTCAGGTGGGCAGCTCCTTTCTTTGAGCAGGAGGAGGAGATAACTTACAGTTACAAGCTGGAAGGCTTTGGGGAGGATTGGTCCAGTTGGGAAAAGACTCCCTTTAAGGAGTTCACCAATCTGCCCCATGGATCGTACAGGCTTCTGGTAAAAGCACAAAATGTGTATGGAAATGAAAGCATTCCTGCCTCCTACTCCTTTACAATCCTACGACCCTGGTATGCCCATATCCTTGCATATCTCGTCTATATCCTTCTTGCAGCAATAATAGTTTA
The DNA here is from genome assembly GCA_029938715.1 of Bacteroidales bacterium. Classification (GTDB taxonomy): domain Bacteria; phylum Bacteroidota; class Bacteroidia; order Bacteroidales. The sequence goes on from JAOZUK010000020.1 coordinate 13,694, forward strand.
TATCATTATCAAACTATACACCCGCCGGTTAAAACAAGAGAATCTTCGTCTGGAAGGGATAATAGCGGAGAGGACTGCTGAAATTCGAAAACAGAAAGAAGAATTAACCGACAGCATTGAATATGCCAGCCGGATCCAACGGGCCATGCTACCTCCAGAAAAATTAATAGAAGAACATAATATTGAGCATTTTATCCTGTTCCGACCCAGGGACATTGTAAGTGGTGATTTTTACTGGATTGGTAATAAGAAAGGCAAGTTGCTCATTGTTGCAGCTGATTGTACCGGCCATGGTGTCCCAGGCGCCTTTATGAGTATGCTTGGAATGACTTTCCTGGATGAGATTGTGATCAAATCAGAGGTAACCAATACCGGTGAAATTCTGGACCAATTGAGAGAGCATGTGATCACTTCACTGAGACAGTCGGGTAAAAACAACGAAAATTCGACCAGAGATGGAATGGACCTGGCCATGATATCAATAGATATCCCCAAACGTGAATTCCAGTTCTCCGGAGCATACAATCCTCTATACCTGGTAAGAAAACTTAAGCGAAACGAAAAAGCTAAGCTAAACAAAGGAGAAGAACTGGATCTTCCCAGGGGCTCTGTACATAACGACAATCATCTTTTAATACAGGTCCGGTCCGACCAGATGCCCATTGGTATATCGGAGAGAACAGTCCCTTTCACTGCCTCGACTTTTAAAGATGACGGGTATAGTATCTACATGTTTTCGGATGGTTTCCTTGATCAGTTTGGGGGTCCCCGTGGGAAAAAGTTCATGTCAAGGAACTTCAAAAAACTGATCCTTGAACTGCAATCCATAGCCCTGAAGGATCAGGGAGCTGCCCTGGATAAAGTACTTACGGGTTGGATGGGCGAGATCAGCCAGATTGATGATATTTTAGTGATGGGATTAAAACTGAACGACAATTGAAAACATCTGCTCTCACCAGGGAGAAGCTGCTTGAACAGAGACGGGAGCTAATGGCCAGCCTGAAGTACGCCAGCTTTATTCAGAGGGCTGTACTACCCAACCAACGCTATATGGAGAACATGCTCAATGATTTCTTTGTACTCCACAAACCAAGGGATATAGTGAGTGGTGACTTCTACTACTGTGCCCGTAAGGAAGAGTATCTGGTGGTGGCAGCCGGTGATTGTACAGGTCATGGTGTACCAGGTGCGCTGATGAGTATCATGGGAATCTCGTTTTTAAATGAGATTCTGAGCAGCAGGGGGCCCATCACTTCCAGCAGAATTCTGAATCTTCTTCGGGAGCGGGTAATGAGAGCCCTTCACCAGCGTGGGCATGAACTTGAAAATAAGGATGCCATGGACATGGCCCTTTGCATATTTAATCCTAAAACCAAAGAACTTCAGTACTCTGGGGCAAATAATCCCCTGTATCACATAAGAAACAAAGTCCTTACCGAGATTAAAGCGGATAAAATGCCAGTGGGAATCAATGCCATCGAAGAGAATTCTTTCACCAATCATACAATGCAACTTAAAACCGGTGATATCGTATACATATTTTCGGATGGCTATCCTGATCAATTTGGCGGACCCGATGACAAGAAATTTAAATATGGGCCCTATAAAGAATTGCTCATTGAGATCTCGAATCAGTCTATGGAGGATCAACAGAAAAAGTTGGACCAGGTGATTACTGCCTGGAAGGGAGATGCCCCACAGGTAGATGACATGCTGATTTTTGGAATAAAATTTGTTTAAAGCATATGAGATGCAGTTAGTTGCGTTTAGAGTACAAAACTTCAGATCTATAGTGGATACAGGCTGGCACCAGCTGGCTCATGATAACATCACCAGTCTTATTGGTCAGAATGAGTCGGGAAAGACATCCATTCTTGAGGCTCTGAAAGCATTTCATGATGGCCGCCTTATTGAAGATATGCTGAGAAGCGATCTTTCACTTCCTGTGGTTAGCTGTAAATTCAGTTTCCAGTTTTCCGATATCGAAAACCTTATCGATAAAAAGAAGCTCGATCCGGAGATCCGCAAATTAATCAATACAGTTGAAACCATATCTCTTTCAAGAAAATGGGAGGATGATATGGACTCCTTTATGGTTATGGGGGATGAATTGCAGGAGTTATACAACGAAACCTACGATCATATTAAGCAAAGGGAGTTAAAAGTCCTGGAACATCTGGAACATCTCAACAGTGAGATAGCTGCTGCATCCAAGAATCTGAATAAGGCCAACGAGGAGTTGGAGTGGACCAAGGAGAAAGTGGAATCGGTGAAGCATCGGATGAATGAAATTAAACGCAACATCAGGAAATTTCCTTCAAAAGATAAAAAAGAGGAACTTAAGCAGGAGTTCGATCAGGAGGAGGAGATGCTTGAGCAACTCAATCAGACCCTGGAGCAAAAAAGGTCTAAACAGGAAGAGAAAAGTGACATTCTTGAGGCACTGGCTGAGAAACAGGGAGTATGTGACAAACTTAACGAACTTAAGGAGCAAACCGGTCTTCTGAAGGAAGAGCTTTTGGATGTCCAGGAACAGTTAAAACTGGTGCTTCAGATGACCGGGATGTTTCCTTCAGAAAAGGAGCAAAGAGCGGCAGAAATAAGAGAGGATATCTCACGCACTGACATTGAGCAGCTGAAGGATGAACTGTCTCATTTACAATCTGATCACAGCATTCATATGATTGCGGTGGAATTGGTTTTTGAGGGAATGAGTATCGAAAGTGCCATGACTGGCGCCAGGACCGAGTATGAATCGAGAAAAAAGTTTTATAGCTCCAATGAACTGGCAGAAGAGATATTCAAAATATTACCCGATTTCGAGCTATTCGAAGATTTCAGCTCTCTCCTACCCAACCGCATCGATTTAGAGGACATTATCAAAAGCAATAAACGGGCCGAAGGTTATAAAGCTGCCATTAACTTCCTGACCATAACAGGACTCGAATACTCTTTTTTTCAACAACCTTCGAGTCGCATCCTGAAACAGAAGATCGAAAACCTAAACGGGGAGCTTACCCTTAATTTTCAAGATTTCTGGAGACAGAATGTGGGTAAGAAAAATAAGATCAAAATCAACTTTGAGCTCTCACACTACGATCATACCCATCCGGACAAAAGTGGCAAACCATTCATTGAATTCTGGATTAAGGATGAAAAGGAACGCCTATACCCAAAACAGCGAAGCCGCGGAGTAAGGTGGTTTCTCTCTTTCTTCCTGGAGCTAAAAGCCACAGCCATGGACAAAAGCCAGCGAAACAAGGTGCTACTCATCGATGAACCGGGAGTAAGCCTCCACGCCAGGGCACAGGAAGATGTATTAAAAGTATTTGATGATATCAGTGATCAGATTCAGATTATCTATACCACCCATTCACCTCACCTGATCGATGTGGATAAGTTATACCGCATCCTTGCGGTACAAAGAGCTGTGGAGGATGATATGAAGAGTGAATCCCTGGTCTTTAGTGCCCGATCGCTCAAATCTGCTACTGCTGATACCCTTTCGCCCATCTATTCGACCATGGGCGCCCGATTAAACCAGCAGGAGATCATAAAGTCATTCAACAATGTGATCGTTAAGGACCTTGCAAACTTTTACTTTATGAAAGCCATTGTTGCTCTTACCGGTTTTGAAAAAGAGTGCTATTTTTTACCATCTTCGGGTGCTGAGAGTATACCCACCATGGTTAATATTCTCATTGGATGGGGTATCGACTATATTATTCTTAATTTTGGAAATTCCCAGGAACAGAATGTGTATGGTAATTTAATGAAGGAACAATTTGACAACAAGATTGATCTGGCCAAGGAACAGATGATATTGATGGAAGATTTCCTGGATGCTGAGGATCTCTTTTCCACCATAGATTTTAAAAAGTTTATCATAAAAGTACGTGAAGGAATTACAGTAAAGAACTCAGAATACGTAAAAGACAATAACTTTGCCAGGACCATACTTGGCTCCAATTTCCTGCAGGAGGTCAACAGTGGGAAAGTGGTATTCAAGAACTTTGACGATGAAACCCGCCAAAATATGAACCACTGTATGCAGATGCTCTCCGGATTGCTTAAGTAACATAAAATCATATAAATAGATGAAAGTTCATTTTTTCAGCATCTCTCTAATTGTCTTAAACTTTTTTGTTTCTCAATTATCAGGGCAGGACACGCTGTTGTTGTTTCACCCCACAGCTTATAATCTGGAAGTGATTCAGAACCTCATGGATGAGGATATACTCTCTCTGGAAGAGTACCACATCCTTGGAGTGTACCACGAATATGAAACCTATGATTATGAAAAAGCGGAGGAATATATGCGTCTGCACCCCACTGAACACTTTAGTTTGCTGGAGGTTGCCGGTACGCTGGAGCCTGGAAATATTTTTACAATAAATCCATGTACTCCGCAATTCATCTCTCTTTTCAGCAAGTCGCAAGGTGCCCTGTTTATGGGCGGGCCCGACATACCCCCTGTAACATACCATGAAAAGGTTCACCTGCTCACTTCGGTCACCGATCCGTTCAGGCACTACTTTGAACTATCCTACCTGTTTCACCTGCTGGGGGGAAGCCAGGATTACAGTTGGATTCCCTATTTAGAGGGAAATCAAAGCTACCTGTTAAGCGGGATCTGCCTGGGAATGCAAACCATGAATGTGGCCACAGGGGGCACCTTGGTGCAGGATATCCCCACTGAGATATATAACATCTGGAGTGCCGAAGATCTCCTCAATGGGGATCCGGACCAGATGCACAGGAATTATGCAGATAAGGTAAATACCGGGTGTGATGCTCCCACTTCCTATCATTTCCACAGGGTAAATCTGGAGAAAAAGGAGATCCTAACGAAAGGGATTGGATTTAAGAGCCGCGTGGCCCCCCTGGTACTCAGCTCCCATCATCAGGCTCTTGAGAAACTTGGGACAGGTTGGGTGATAGTTGCCACCTCCATGGACGGAAAGATTGTCGAAGCAATTCGACACAGCAAATATCCTCATGTGCTGGGTGTTCAGTTCCATCCGGAAAAGCCCGGCCTTTTCGACCCCACCATTGAGCACCCACAAAATTGCAACAGTACCATCAATTTCCAGGAGTCCATTAAAGATACTGACTCCCATGCTTTTCACCTGGCATACTGGAGTTATCTGGCATCAATTTTATGAACTGACTATTCAATCTCGATAAAACTGATATCCAGATTCAGGATGGAGGAGTAATACTCTCCCCGTTCAAGGATATCATCATCGCCCTCTTCATACACCCAATTGATCTTCAGGTCATAACCGTCGTTATCTACCTCTTTTAATTTCTTTAGAAGCCTCAACATGTATTTGGAGGTTCCACTGTTCAGGTACTCCATTTCAATATCTACTTCGGTGTAGGATGGCGGAGATGAGGCATAAGCGATAATCCAATCCAAAATATCCTCATAGAAAAGAGATACATCCTCAGGGATGGACCTGCCCTTGAATCTGATCTTACCGGACGGATCCAGCAATACATATGGTGTTTTCTGAGTAGGTTGAAACTCTAGTTTATCCATGGCATTGCTACAAAAGTCTACCCAATATAGTAAAATTTTGATTGCTCCGGATGTTATCCAGTTTCATTTTATTACATATTATCAAGAGGATGGATCAGAAGTACATCTTAGCCATGGGTGCAATATCCTCAGAGGCAAACTCCCCCTTTAGGAAACGATAATACCCGGTAATGGCAATCATGGCTGCATTGTCGGTAGTATAGCTAAGTGGAGGAATAAATATGTCCCAATTCTGTTTTCCTGCCTCCTGGACTATTGCACTTCGCAACGCAGAATTTGCGGACACACCACCGGCCAGGGCAATCTGATTGATTCCCTTTGTTGTTGCAGCTCTCCTGAGTTTATTCATCAATATATCAACTATGGTTTTTTGAAGTGAAGCTGCCAGATCGGCTTTGTGCTGCTCCACAAATGCGGGATTCTCCTTAAGCCGATCTCTCAGAAAATAGAGAAATGACGTTTTCAAACCACTGAATGAGTAATCGAATCCCTGCAACCTGGGCTTGTTAAAGGTAAACTTGTGGGGATCACCTTCAGAAGCCAATCTGTCCAGATGAGGTCCGCCCGGGTAGGGCAATCCCAGCAACTTGGCACATTTGTCAAATGCCTCCCCTGCTGCATCATCAATGGTACGGCCAATAATTTCCATCTCATAGGGGTCCTTCACCACCACAAGCTGGGAATGCCCCCCTGAGACGAGCAAACATAAGAACGGAAATTCGGGTACCCTCTCGGCGCCTTTCTCCGACTGAATGAAATGTACCAGAATATGTGCCTGCAGATGGTTTACCTCGATCATAGGTATACCAAGTGCAGCTGTGAAACCTTTAGTGAAGGAGGTCCCAACCAACAACGACCCCATGAGTCCCGGACCTCTGGTAAAAGCCACAGCATCAATCTGATCTCTGGAAATGCCTGCAAGTTTCAATGCCCTGTCAACCACAGGAACAATATTCTGTTGATGAGCCCTGGAGGCAAGTTCAGGAACTACTCCCCCATATTGAATATGCACATCCTGAGTGGCCACCACGTTTGAGAGCAGCTCCCTATCCCTCATCACCGCGGCGGATGTATCATCACAAGAGGATTCAATCCCCAGAATTACAGTACCCATGACAACTTTTACTACTTTTGTTTTGATTGATCATAAGAAGAGACAAAAGTATTAAAAAGATTGCGAAAATAGGGTTAATTGTGGTGCTGGTGTTTTTAACCATTCCTGCACTCTCTTTGCTGTTTCTTCAAAACAGGCAGGTGCAGACCCTGGTTACTAAATATGTTGCTGCTCGATTATCGGAGGAGCTGATGACCTCTATCTCACTCTCGTCCATCAACTACTCCTTCTTCAAAAGAGTTCATATCCAGGATCTGTACCTGGAAGACCTTTATGGAGATACCCTGATCTACTCCGAACTCACTGAAGTGCGGTTGAAGCAGATTTTTTCGGGCCGGAAGGGAGTGGAGATACGAAAAATTACTGTTGAAAATGCCTGGTTGAACCTAGTGATTGATAGCAGTAATGTGGTCAATATCAAATACTTCGTAGACCTCATCAATAAGCCACATGTTCCTCCAGAACGAAAATCCAGGTTGCATATTGCTAAGATTGAGATGATCGATGGCCGGTTTTCCCTCTCAAAAATGGTAAAAAATGAGACCAATAATGAAATTAATTTCACGGATTATCACCTTGAAAATTTGCAGATTAAGGTAGATGACCTGATCAGTGAGAGGGACACGGTCAGCATGGATATCGTCTCCCTGACCACCCGGGAAAAATCAGGGTTTGAGATTGCATCACTAACTTCAGGATTATCTCTCGGCAAAACCCATATGCATTTTGATGAGTTGGATATATTAACTGAAGGCTCTGTATTTCAGGTTCCGGAACTCAAATTCAATTTCGAGAAATTTAAGGATTTCAAATACTTCTCAAGCAAGGTGGACCTGGTCTTTGAATCCAATCAATCTACATTAAAAATAAGAGATCTTGCCTACCATGCTTCGGCTACAATGGGGATGCTGGATCACATAGACATTGAAGGTAAGGTCTTTGGAAAATTAAACGACCTGCGTGGAAAAGATCTGTTAATGACTTTTGATCAAAACAGCACACTGGCATTTGATTTCGTAATGATTGGTTTGCCACAATTTAAAAACACCTTCCTGGAGTTGAACTTCAAGGAGCTAAATACATCGGTAGGTGCTTTAAATACCTTGGTTGGAGAGTTAAAGGATAACTCAAGGGATCTTCTTTACCCGTGGAACAACCTTGGCAATCTGGATTTCAGGGGTCGTTTTACCGGTTATCCCGACGACTTTGTTGCATCTGGACTGCTCCATACAGATATGGGGGGAATGGTAATGGACCTCTCATTTAAACCCGACTCATCGAATCGAATTAAGTTTAACGGTCATTTAAAAACCAATGATTTCAGTTTGGGAGCGTTTTTGGAACAGGAAGAGGTACTGTCAGAACTGGATATGGATGTTTATACCGATGGAAGTATTACCAGTGGACAGATAGAGGCCAGGTTAAGTGGCAACATTGACTCCCTGGAGTTTTACCATTACGCTTATAGCAACATTACACTTGACGGAGAATTTACAAACAACACGTTTGACGGAGGGGTAAGCATAAGTGATCCTAATATAAAAATGGATTTCCTGGGGAAGATGGATTTCTCGGGAGAAGTCCCGGTTTACAATTTCACAGCCGATGTGGCCCGTGCCCGTCCTTACTATCTTAAGCTTGGAAATGAGGAGCCCAATACTTTCGCATCATTTCTGATTGAAACGGATATTTCAGGGAAAACCTTGGATGAAATGAATGGCGAGGTGAGGGTGGTTAATAGCCTGTTTTCCAAGGGAGATGCGCTGATTCAGCTCTACGACTTTAATATTTCCACCAGAAATACGCCCGACTACTCTGAGATTCTGGTTAACTCGGAGATATTTGATGCGCATATCCAGGGCAAATATAAATTATCTGGCTTGCCTGTTTCCTTCAAAAACCTTGTTGATAGGTACATAAATGTGGATGTGGAGAATGAACCATTTATTGATTCCCTGACCCGATTTACATACCAGTTTGATTTTAAGCGCGTAAATCCATTACTGGACTATTTTTATCCAGATCTTCAAATTGGTGATCACAGTCAATTGCGAGGCACTTTTGATCCTTCCATGGCCAATAGCAACTCCTATGGTACATTCACAAACTTACAGTTCAGAGGCAACAAGTGGACCAATGTTGATTTAATCACTGAAATAGGGGATGGAGATTTTCAGTTACATTTTGATTCAGATTCATTAAGTTATGGAAATAGTGTTTCATTGGTGGATCACCAGATCTATTTTTATGCGGCAAATGACACTACTCAACTCAATATGTTCTGGGATAACCACGAAGATCCCAGCTTCAAGGGGAGCATTAATTTAACCGGGACTTTGCAATCTGATTCTCTGGAGAACAGGGGATTTCTAATTCAGGTACACCCCACAGATTTCTATATCAACAATGACCTTTGGAATTTATCCAGATCCTCTGTTCTCATACGCAAGCAGTACGTTAAGATCGACAGTCTGATGGTAAGAAACAGGGAGAGATACCTGCTTGCAGATGGATATATTTCATCTCATGAAGATCAGGCATTGAACCTAGAGGTTAATAAAATGAACCTTCATGAATTATCAAAGCTGGCAGGACTTAATGCAGAGTTAACGGGAAATATAAGTGGTATTGCCAACTTTCAAAAATTGGATGGAACTCCCTACATCTTTTCAGACCTGAGGGTGGATACTCTTATTTTCAATGATCAAATGCTGGGGACAACCCAACTAAATGCGGATTGGGATGATACCCAGAGATCAATCAACATAAAACTTAACTCCGAAGCTGAGGGTGTAAAGATCCTGGATGTGGATGGAGCCTTTTCACCCAAAAGCAGAACGCTGGACTTTGACATTCATATGAACGATATTAAGCTGGAGGCTTTCGAACTTTATGCTAAAAATGGGCTTGAGGATCTGAGCGGCATGGTCGATGTAAGCCTAACCCTTGACGGGACGCTCCATAAGCCAGAGCTGAACGGTACCCTTAATCTGGATCAGGGTGAAGCAACCATATCATTTCTCAATACACACTATACCTCTAACGATAAGGCCAGGATATATAACAACAATGTTTACCTGGAAGATTTTGTTGCTCTGGACGAACTGGGGAATACAGCCCGCATAAGTGGTACACTGACCAATACCTATTTCAAGGATTTCCGAACCAATATCAATATTGAAGCTAATAACCTGATGTGTTTGAATACCACGTCCATTGACAATGATGTGGTATATGGCTCAATATTTGCCACCGGGAATGTGGGTATTAACGGACCATTTAACGCAATAAAGATAAGTGTTAAGGCAACCACTGAACAGAACACAGCCATTTACCTGCCCCTATACACAGCCAGGGAAGTACAATCTTCAGATTTCATCTCCTTTATCATTAAGGATGAAGTGAAAGAGGTGGTGGTTCCTTTAGATACAAAGAAAATAGGGGGACTGGAGATGGACCTGGATCTGGACGTGACTGAGGAGGCAGAGGTTCAATTGATCTTTGATCCCAAGATGGGAGATATTATTGAGACCAGTGGTCAGGGCAATCTGCGTATCCTGCTGGATCAAACCAGCGGTTTCACCATGTTTGGAGATGTGGAGCTATTGAAGGGGGACTACCTCTTTACCCTTCAGAATGTGATCAATAAACGATTCGAGATTGAGCCGGGAGGAAAGATCATTTTTAATGGATCGCCTACCGATGCAACCATCGACCTGGAAGCCATCTATACCACCCGAACAGCTCCGTATAACCTCTATCCCGGCGATCCAAGCGAAGCAGAATCATTAAAAAAGCGCATCCCTGTAGAGTGCAGTCTAATCCTGCAGGGTGAACTGCAATCCCCAATAATCTCCACCGGTATTGAATTACCAACTGCCGATCCCAAAACCCGAGAACTGCTAACCAGCGCCACAAGGACTGAAGATGAGTTGATGAAACAGTTTATTTCACTCCTTGTGATCAATAATTTTTACAGCGTCTCGGGGTATGGAGCAGGAGATATCGGAGGTGTGAACAGCAATGTGGCGGGTGTCACTGCAAGTGAACTATTCTCCAATCAACTTACAAACTGGCTTTCTCAAATCAGTGATGATTTTGATATCGGGGTCAACTACAGGCCCGGTGATGAAGTGACCAGAGATCAGGTGGAACTGGCACTCTCCACACAATTGCTTGATGACCGGATCATTATCAGCGGAAATGTGGATGTGGGGGGACAGGAGACCAATCCTTCCAGCGGTGCAGCCAACAATCCATATATTATGGGAGATTTTGATGTGGAGTTTAAATTGACTGATAATGTGAGTTTGATAGCCTTCAACAGAGCCAGGGATGAACTTCTTTATGAGACCGCTCCATATAAGCAGGGAGTGGGTATCTCCTACGAGGAGGAGTTCAATAGCTTTAAACAACTTAGAATGCGCTATAGGGAGGGCCTTTCCAACAGGAAAAAGAGGAAGAAAAAGTCCATAGAGCCGGATTCAGAAGAGTAAAACTTTCCTATCTTAGCAACTTACTATTTCCAACACTTAAATTTTTAGATCATGTTTATAATAATGGTTGTCGTTTTTGTTCTGGGGTACCTTGCCATCGCCCTTGAACACCCGCTTCATGTCGATAAGGCTGTTCCTGCTTTGGCCATCGGTTCTTTGATGTGGGTCCTCTACATTTTTGGCGCCTATGATATTTTCACTGCCGGACTCAGCGAGGCCTGGAATAGTTACATACATGGCGGACATGGGCATGGAGAACCAGGAATCAAGGAGATGAGACACTTTATTGTCGATAAAGAAATCATCCACCACCTGGGAGAGATTTCAGAAATCCTGTTCTTCCTTCTGGGAGCGATGACCATTGTAGAGGTGATTGATCAGCATAACGGTTTCAAAATCATTACCGATAAGATCAAGACTACCAAGAAAGTAAAGCTCTTATGGATCCTTAGTTTCCTTACCTTTTTTATGTCTGCTGCCCTTGATAACCTTACTACTACCATTGTAATGGTTGCACTACTCAGGAAACTGATTTCTGATAAAGAAACACGCTGGTTCTTTGCTTCAATGGTGGTCCTGGCAGCCAATGCCGGAGGTGCCTGGTCACCCATTGGGGATGTGACCACCATCATGCTTTGGATCGGCAATCAGATTACCGCCGGAAGCATTATCGCCCGTGTCATTATCCCCAGTCTTTTTACAATGATCGTTCCCCTGGCAGTTCTCAGTTTTATATTGAAGGGAAATGTAACCCGACCTGAGGTGGATGCAAATGAGAAGATCTATACCACACTTTTTGAGCGTAAATTGTTTCTGATCCTGGGTGTATGCGGACTCCTTTTTGTGCCGGTTTTCAAAACGGTCACCCACCTCCCTCCATACATGGGCATGCTTCTGTCACTGTCGATGATCTGGCTTGTTTCTGAACTTCTTCATAAGGATAAACCAGAAGAGTTTAAAAAACGACTTAAGGTTATCTATATACTTCAAAAAGTAGATACCCCGACCATCTTTTTCTTCCTTGGAATTCTTTCAGCTGTGGCTGCTTTGCAAAGTGCAGGTCAGTTAGACCTACTTGCCGGATGGCTGGATAAGAACCTGGGAAATATCTTCCTGATCGATCTTGCCATTGGTGTTCTTTCTGCTGTGGTGGATAATGTTCCACTGGTAGCTGGTGCCATGGGTATGTATCCCATTGAAGATGCTGCCTCTATTGCAGCGATGACAGATCCGGCAGCCATCGCATATGCACAAAACTTTGTTCAGGATGGTCTTTTCTGGGAATTCCTGGCCTACTGTGCGGGTACAGGAGGGAGTATTTTGATCATTGGTTCTGCTGCAGGAGTAGCCGCCATGGGTATGGAAAGGATCGATTTCATCTGGTATATGAAACGCATTTCGCTGCTGGCTCTGCTCGGATATGTTGCAGGTGCTGGTGTTTATTACATACAGTCTCTATTACTACACTCCTGATCCAGTCTACGGGAGCTGTTAATAAAAGGACAAAATCTTTAATAACGGGATATACTACAATGGAGTATATCCCGTTATTTGTTATATATTCGACGCAAACTTATAACGCATGAAAAGCTTGATTTTTCTTCAGGTTACCAATCTGGATACCAGTGGCATACAAGACACTTCTACTGAATCATTTATCGATATAGCCATTAAGGGTGGCTGGGTGATGCTTCCCATTATCCTTCTCAGCCTGGTAGCTGTCTATATTTTCTTTGAAAGGTGGTTTGCCATAAAAAAAGCAGCCAAAGTGGATCAGAATTTTATGAATCGCATCAAAGATTATATCATGGAGGGCAAGGTGGATTCGGCCCAGGCGCTCTGTCAGTCCACCGATAATCCGGTGGCAAGAATGATTGAAAAGGGTATCAGCAGAATCGGACGTCCATTGAATGATGTGAATGCAGCCATTGAAAATGTGGGTCGCCTTGAAATTTATAAATTGGAGAAGGGATTGCCTACACTGGCTACAGTAGCCGGTGGTGCTCCCATGATCGGATTTCTTGGAACCGTTATTGGTATGGTTCAGGCTTTCCACCAGATGTCGACCGCAGGAAACAACATCAATGTGGGACAACTCTCTGGAGGGATCTATACAGCACTGATTACCACTGTAGCTGGACTGATCGTTGGGATCATTGCCTACTTCTCCTATAATTCCCTGGTAGCCAGGGTAGATAAGGTGATTAACAATATGGAGGCGGGTACCTCCGAATTCATCGACTTGCTAAACGAACCTGTAAAATAGAGATCCATGGCATTGAAACCCAGAAACAGGGTACTTGATAATTTTGCCATGTCGGGAATGTCCGATATTGTATTTCTATTGTTGATCTTTTTCATGCTCACCTCTACCCTCATTGCTCCAAATGCCTTAAAGATGCTTTTGCCCAGTCGGGGTCAGGTGACCATTCAATCGGAGTCCACCATACCCACAGTAACCATTCATAGTGGTAGTCGCATCACTGTAGATGGAAGAACGGTAAGCTTTGAGGAACTTGGCATGGTACTGGAGACCAGGCTACAGGGTGTGGCTGATCCCACCATTAAGGTGGTTACTTCATCGACTGTCTCTGTGGGTGATGCAGTAAAAATTATGAATGTAGCTGCCGAAAGAGATTACACCGTTGTCTTAAAACAGTTATAATGGCCATTGAGTCAAGGAATAAGACCAATAAAAACTTTTCGATGTCGGGAATGAGCGACATCGTATTTCTCTTGTTGATCTTTTTTATGATCACTTCAACGCTGGTGGTACCTGCATCTCAGAATGTAAAATTACCAGAGAGCAACAACCAGACCCAATCCAATCCTGTACTGGTAGTCTCCATTGACATAGATAAAACCATCTATGTGGATGACCAGGCCTATGGCATTGGTGAACTTGAAAGTGTATTAAGAAAAAAGCTTGAAAGTTATGGCGAAGCCCCCACGGTAAGGTTAAATGCCGACAGGGACCTGAATATGGATGAAGTATTTGCATTCCTGGATATAGCCAAGCGAAACCGATATAAGGTGATCCTTGGAACCAGGCCATCAAATTGAATGATATAACCATCCCATGAAGCTCAACAGAAGAGGCCTCATAGCAACCATCGTCTATCACACACTGCTGATCCTTTTGCTGGTGTTTGCCGGACTTACGTTCCCGGATCCACCGCCGGAAGAAGAGGGCATTCTGGTCAATTTTGGTACAGATGAAACCGGTTTAGGCGATTTTGAGCCCATTGGAGATGATCAGCAGGCAGGTGAGCCTGAGCAGCCGGTGATTGAGGAGACTCCCGAGTTTGTAGAAGAGGTTTCAGAGCCTGTTGAAGAGGTTGTCGAGACTTATACCCCACCAGACCCACCCCCCGTGGATAACACCCAGGATGTGGAGGAGGTGCAGGTAAAGGAAGATCCCAAACCCACCGCTGAGGAGCTAGAGCGTCAGAAGGAATTGGAGCATCAAGTGGAGCTCGATCGTCAGAAGAAAGAGCGCCTTGCTGAGGTAGAGAGGCAACGCATTGAGGAGGAACGAATTGAACGTGAGGCTCGTGAGGAGCAGGAACGAATTGAAAAAGAGCGCCGGGAACAAGCTGAAATGCTTAACAATGCAGGCAGAAATGCATTTGGCAACCAGGGCGTGGGTGAGACTGAAGGCTCCGAGGGTATCACTGAAGGAGATGGCAACCAGGGAGTTACTTCCGGAAGTCCCGATGCTAACAGGTATGATACAGGAGGTGGACTGGGAAATGGAATCTCAATTGGAGGTTTGGGATCAAGAGGTGGTAGGGTTCCAAAGCCAAATCTTGAAGGATGTGAGGTAACTCAAAAAATTGAAATTACAGTTGATATTCAAGTGGACAGAGATGGAAAAGTAATCAGTGCAATTGTCAGTAGCGGAACGTTCCAGGACAAGTGCATCTGGGATACAGTAGTTGCCGCAGCAAAACTGAGCCGGTTTTCAGCTGACCAGAGTGCTAATTACAGACAGACCGGTTGGATCAAGTACATTATAGTACCTTAAAAGCATCCAGGATAAGCTTGATGGAGGCGATCAGAATGGCTACCAGGACAAAATAACGAATAAATACTGCCCCCCATTTTACAGCGATATTTGTCCCGATCCAGGCTCCGGTCATATTTCCCACTGCAAGAACAAGCCCAATCCAGATATTAACATCACCGTGTAAAAAGAAAATCAATAAAGCCAGAGGAGTGTAGAGCAAGATAATAAGTAGCTTGAGGGCATTGGCCTTTACCAGGTCAAATCCACTCCCCAGTACCAGGCTTGTAAGAAGAAAGAATCCCACACCTGCCTGAATAAATCCCCCGTAAACTCCAACAAAGAAAAATACAATCGCCTGTACCCAATATGGAATGGGGGGATGGTCTTCATGACTGTTTATCCATCGATTGGGTTTTAAAAGAATCATGAAAAAGACCAGTATCATTACACCGGCGATGGCCAGTTTCATCACCTCATCATTGAGATTGACTGCAATAAATGCCCCGGCAATGGCCCCTGCAGCAGCTGGAATCCCCACCTTGAATCCAGATGGAAAATCCATCACCTTCTTTTGATGAAACCTGCTTACCCCTACTACATTCTGGAGAAAAATGGCAATGCGATTGGTTCCATTTGCCATATTGGGAGGAAGGCCCAGTGCCATTAGTACCGGTAGAGTAAGCAGAGAACCTCCTGCTGCCAGTGTATTGATGACGCCTGCCACAATTCCAACAGCAATTACAATCAAATAGTGATACCACTCCATGGGATCAGAATGAGGCAAACATGGGATAATCTGTCATTAGTTCGTTTACTTCATGTCTCACGCCCTCTATGATGGATTTATCATCAATATTCGTGATTACCCGATCCATCAATCCCACAATCACAGGGATGAGATCATCGGTCACCCCCCTTGTAGTAATAGCAGGCGTTCCCACCCTGATTCCACTGGTCTGAAATGGGGATCTGGAGTCGAAGGGCACCATGTTTTTGTTCACAGTAATATCCGCTTCCTCCAGAATGTTTTCTACCTGCTTCCCGGTGATATCCTCCACTTTGGTACGAAGATCAATAAGCATGGAGTGATTATCTGTACCATCAGAAACAACTTTATACCCCTGTTTCATAAACTCCTCGGCCATCCTGGCAGCATTTTTCTTCACCTGCTTTTGATAAGCCTTAAATTCATCGGAAAGGGCTTCTCCAAAAGATACCGCCTTGGCCGCAATAATGTGCTCCAGGGGTCCACCCTGAATCCCTGGAAATACGGCTGAATTAATCAGAGAAGACATTTTTCGGACCACTCCTTTTTTTGTAGTTCTTCCCCATGGGTTTTCAAAGTCTTTTCCTATAAGGATTATCCCTCCCCTTGGGCCCCTAAGGGTTTTATGGGTGGTGGATGTAACAATATGTGCATGTTTCAAAGGATTTTTAAGTAACCCGGCTGCAATTAACCCGGCCGGGTGTGCCATGTCCACCATAAGAATCGCTCCGATCTGGTCTGCAATGGCACGCATCCGCTTATAATCCCACTCCCTGGAATAGGCCGATGCTCCGCCCACAATCATCTTGGGTCTCTCCTTCAAAGCCACTTTCTCCATGGCATCATAATCCACACGACCTGTCTGTTCATCCAGTCCATAAGAAACAGCCCTGTAAAGAATTCCTGAGCTGTTTACCGGAGAGCCATGTGAAAGGTGCCCTCCATGGGAAAGATCCAGCCCCATAAAAGTATCCCCTGGCTTAAGCACAGTAAGGAAGACGGCCATATTGGCCTGCGCTCCTGAATGGGGTTGGACATTGGCATATTCTGCTCCGTAAAGCTCACAGAGTCTATCGATGGCAAGTTGTTCTACCTCATCTACCACCTCACATCCTCCATAATATCGATGTCCCGGATACCCTTCGGCATACTTATTGGTAAGGCAGGAGCCCATGGCTTCCATAACCTGGGTACTCACAAAGTTTTCTGATGCGATCAGTTCGACTCCCCTTCTTTGACGGTTCTGCTCATGATCAATAAAAGCAAATAGATCTATATCCCTCTTCATATTAAACGTTATTTGAAAATATTTTCAAATTTAATGTTTTGAATCTGTAATACCGGGAAAGTTGATTCGTCTTTTATAAAAAATTGCTCCAATATGAACTTTAATCGCCTCAAGCAGACTTTTCGACTGTTATTCAAAGAGAAACGAATCACCTTTATCAATATTACAGGACTCTCCATCAGCCTTGCCTGTGCACTTTTCATGCTCCTCTGGGTGGAGAATGAGCTCAGTTATGACAGGTTCCACAAGGATTTTAAGCAACTGTTCAGGGTAGAGGAAGATCAGTACTACTCCAACGTCGAACCCTACCATGTGAATGTAACCCCGCATGTTTCGGGACCGGTATGGAAGGATGAAGTACCTGAAATCATAGAACAGTGTCGCCTGGCTTACAGTGGCGGACAACTCTTCACCTATGAGGAGAGTAAATTCTTTGAGGATGGAATTCTGGCAGTTGATTCCTCTTTCTTCGAGATGTTCACTTTCCAGTTTAAGTTTGGAAACAAAGAGGGTGTGCTGAGGGATCCCAACAGTCTGATCCTTACAGAAGAGGTCTCTGAAAAATATTTTGGAGACGAAAATCCTGTGGGTCGCTCCATCCTGGTAAATCAGGCAGATGAGTATGTGATATCAGGTGTGCTGGAAAAACTACCAAGGAACTCTGTAATAGGCTTCAATATATTGTTTCCCTGGCACTACATTGAATCGCAACAATACTACAGCACCAACTGGGGAAACAACTCCATTCAGACCATTGTAAAGCTGCAGGAAGGCAGTGTGGATACAATTGTGAACAGAAAAATTACGGAGGTAACCAATATATATAAGGAGAACAACACCATCGACTTCTCAGTGGCACCTCTATCGGGGATGCATCTTCACTCCTACTTTGGGTTTGGAAAGTCGCCCGGAGCCATCATGTATGTCTATATCTTTTCAGCCATTGCACTCTTTGTCCTTCTGATCGCCTGTATTAACTTCATGAACCTATCCACAGCCAGATCATCCATCCGGGCCAAGGAGATCGGTCTCCGAAAGGTAAATGGTGCAGCCAGGGGACAGCTGATCAGGCAACACCTTTTCGAATCTTTTGTCCAGACTTCGATTTCAGTGGTATTGGCGATTTGTATTGTATTGCTTCTTCTGGGCAAGTTTAACCTTATCTCGGGAAAAGACATCATTCCTGCAGGTTTACTCAGTGCTCAGTTTATCCTTGGAATTGGAGCAGTCCTTCTGATTACCACACTTCTTGCAGGGAGCTATCCGGCACTATACCTTTCAGCCCTGAAACCTTTAACAGCCATCAGGGACCAGTCAGATTCCAGAACCGGTAGTGGCCTGCTTCGCAAAGTACTCGTGGTTTTCCAGTTCTCTCTGGCTGTCCTTCTGATCACCGGGGCCATGGTGGCCTCCAGACAATTGACCTATATGAGGAATGCCGAGCTGGGCTTTAATAAAAACAACCTGGTACATGTGGCACTACGGGGCAACCTTAACCAGCACTATGAGATGCTAAGAGAAGAATTTATGCGAAGTCCATCGGTACTCAGCACAACCGCATCCATGCAGGCCCCATACCGAATCGGGAGTAACTCCAGCGGGATCAGCTGGGATGGGAAAGATCCGGAACAAGATGTACTGGTCTCTTTTACCGGTGTTCATTATGACTTTGTGGAAACCATGGGCATTGTGCTGCAGTCTGGAAGAGATTTTACGGAAGACTTTCCGTCGGATATGTACCGGGACACCACAGCTAACTGGATCCTTAATGAAACACTTGCAAAAATAATTGGGAAAGATGAAATTGTGGGTATGGAACTCACATTTATGGGCATTAGGGGACAAATTGTAGGGGTGATGGAAGATTACCATTTTCAACCGTTGAGCAGCGAGATAGAACCCATGGCACTGGCGCCCATGCCTGCCGATAATTTAATGAGCATGGTGATCAGAGTGGCAGATGAGAGCCCCCAGGAGGGACTGAAGTTTATTGAAGAGAAATGGGCCGAACTCCTCCCCCAGTATCCTTTCGAATACACCTACGTAAATGACGTGATTGACGACATGTATGGCACCGAGGAACGCATGGCCACCTTATTGAAGATATTCACCCTTGTGGCCATTCTCATTGCCTCTCTGGGCCTGTTTGCTCTTGCCTCATTTACAGCCCAGCGGCGCACCAGAGAGATTGGTATACGCAAAACCATGGGCGCCATGGAACAGCAGATCATTCTGATGATGATTCGTGATTTCTCACTCTATATCATTATATCCCTTGTGATTGCACTCCCCACTGTATGGTTTATTGCGCGTCAGTGGCTAAATGAGTTTTCGTTCCGAATACAATTAAAGGCAGATCTCTTTATACTTACGGCCCTGGTCACCGGGATGGTGGCTATACTCACTGTTTTATACCATGCCATACGAACTGCAAGGATTAACCCGGTGGAAGCATTGCATTATGAATAAGGCTCAGGCTATCAGAATCCCATGAAGCAGGTATAAAATGGCTGCAACGATGGCACCTGAAAAAGGGCCCACAACCGGGACCCATGCATAACTCCAATCGCTGCTTCCTTTATGATCCATAGGCAAAATAGTGTGCATGATTCGGGGGCTCAGATCTCGTGCCGGATTGATGGCATACCCCGTGGTCCCTCCCAGGGATAATCCGATGGCCGTCACCAGCAGGGCCACAGGTAGTGCCCCTAAGGTTCCCAGTCCGATGTTTGCATTCAACTCTTCACCCATGGTTAGCGAAGGTTCGGCAATATATAGGATCACAAAGATCAATACGAAGGTGCCAATTAGCTCACTGAGAAAGTTACTGACTGGTTTTCGGATGGCAGGAGCAGTGGAAAAACAAGCCAGCTGCGTGCCTGCATCTTCAGTGCGGTTAAAGTGATGCCTGTAAAATAGCCATACGGTAAATGCTCCCAGGGCAGCCCCTGCCATTTGAGCCAGGATAAATGGAATAACCTGAGCCCAGGAAAACATACCTGCAATAGCCAGTCCCAACGTAACTGCAGGATTGATATGGGCACCTGAGACAGGACCGGCCACAGCTACACCCACAAACACACCCAGGCCCCATCCCAGTGAGATAACAACCCATCCTCCTTCATGTCCCTTGGTATCCTTAAGTGCCACATTGGCAACCACTCCGTTACCCAACAGGATCAATAGGAATGTTCCGATAAATTCTGCCACGATTTCATTCATAATGTTTGGTGATTTGTGAATAGTAGTTGGTTAATAGTTATTGATTATTGGCTTGGCTCCCAATTCTTTGCGCAGGACACAGCTTTGTTCCATCCCTCCTTCAGCTTATCCCGATTCTCCTTTGAAATGTCACTGGTAAATGTACGGTCCATGGCCCACTGTTTTTCAATTTCATCCAGGCCAGACCAGAATTGAACAGCAAGTCCAGCCAGATATGCAGCTCCAAGGGCCGTGGTTTCTATGGTCTCGGGTCGAATTACAGGAATTCCAATGAGATTGGCTTGAAACTGCATCAGCAGGTCATTTACGGCTGCTCCCCCATCCACCTTCAATTCCTTGATGGTGATCCCGGTGTCATCCTCCATGGCACCTATCACATCATAAACCTGGAAGGCTATGCTCTCCAGCGCAGCCCTTGCTATATGACCGGAAGTGACTCCCCGGGTGAGACCAGCAATCATACCGCGGGCATAAGGATCCCAGTGCGGTGCTCCCAGTCCCGTAAAAGCCGGCACGAAGTAGACTCCTCCATTATCTTCAACCCTGCTGGCCAACTCTTCCACATCTTCAGATTTGCTGATTAAACCCAACCCGTCACGCAACCACTGAACCACAGCTCCACCAATGAAGATACTTCCCTCCAGTGCATAGGTGGTCTTGCCATTCAACTGCCATGCGATGGTGGTCACCAGGTTGTTTTTGGATTGAACCGGCTGCTCTCCTGTATTGCAAAGAATAAAACAACCGGTACCATAGGTGTTCTTGACAGAACCGGGTGAAAGGCACATCTGTCCAAATGTGGCGGCCTGTTGATCGCCCGCAATCCCTGCAATGGGAACCGGTTCCGAAAAAATTCCGGATGCGGTATGCCCATAGACTTCAGATGAAGACTTTACTTCGGGTAACATATTTTCAGGGATACCAAACAGACTGAGTAATTCCTGGTCCCAGGTCAAGGTATTGATATTAAACAACATGGTACGACTGGCATTGGTTACGTCGGTTACATGCACACTCCCTCCGGTGAGATTCCAGATGAGCCAGGAATCGACGGTTCCAAGTGCAAGTTCCCCTACCCTGGCTTTCTCCATAGCCCCTGGAACATTCTCAAGAATCCAATTCCATTTGCTGGCCGAAAAGTAAGCATCAATCACCAACCCGGTCTTTTGCCGAATCGTCTCTTCATGGCCATCGGCCTTAAGTTGATCGCAGAATCCAGCAGTTCGGCGATCTTGCCAAACAATAGCATTGCAAAGGGGCTTGCCGGTTTGACGGTCCCATACAACAGCCGTCTCTCTTTGATTGGTAATGCCTATGGCAGCCAGGCTTTCAGCAGTAATATCTGCCGTTTTAAGTGCATCCTGAATCACCTGCCACTGAGAGTCCCAGATCTCCAGGGGATCATGTTCCACCCAGCCAGGGGTAGGGAAAATCTGCTTGAATTCCTTCTGGGCCAAACCAGTAATTCTGCCGGAATGACTAAAAACAATGGCCCTTGAGCTGGTCGTGCCTTGATCGATTGAAAGAATATATTTCATAATATGGTGATTGGTGGATGGTGGGTTAGTGGATTAGTGGATTAGTTTAGGAGGTAGCCGGAGGCCAAGTGGGTGAATTCCTGCACCTGTCTATCGATCCAGCCTTTGTTATATCCCAATTCCAGGGCCATAATCTCTGCCGCCCTGGGCGCAATTCTGATGCTTTCGCGTGCATCCAGTTGGAGTGCCCGGATGCGACGGGAGAGACAATCTTCCAGGGTACGCGCCATCTCTTCCCTTGCTGCCCATACCACCTGAGCCTTGTAGATATGCAATTTCTCGCTAAGAATCTCCCCCATCTCCGGATCCTTCTCAATCATATCATCAATAATCATTCGATCGCTGCCATACCAGTAAAGGGGATCCGATAAATCAGTATTCTCCTGATGTCCATGTATCTTAAGATTTTTTGTTACAGACTTATTTTTTGGATGACCGGCCCTGGAAACTGCTGCATTAACTACATCTTCACCCATTTTGCGATAGGTAGTCCATTTTCCTCCCGTCAGGGTAATAAGCCCCCCTTTGGATACAAGGATTTTATGTCCCCTGGAAATCTCCTTGGTTTTCTTTCCTTCGGCCGTCGGAGCCGCCAGTGGACGTAAGCCTGTAAAAACGCTTAAAACGTCACCACGGTTGGGAGGTTCAATCATATAAAGCTTTGCAGTTTCAAGGATATAATTTACCTCTGTCTCTTCTGCATGAGGCTCCAGCTCGGCTACCTGCTTCTCTACATCTGTAGTTCCCACTACGACTCTGTTGTGCCATGGAACAGCGAAGAGAACCCGGCCATCAGATGTTTTAGGGATCATCAGTGCTTCCTGTCCCTTCAAAAAATCCTGATCCATTACCAGGTGTATTCCCTGGCTGGGTTTGATCACATCCCTGGCCTTTGGGTCCTCCATCTTCAGTATCTGATCCACAAATACTCCGGTGGCATTGATTACAGATTTTGCACCAATTACAAATTCACGGTCTGTCTCCTTATCAATAGCCTTCACACCTCTGACCATGCCTTTTTTTAGGATAAGCCCGGTCACCTCCACATAGTTTATTGCGAGACCTCCCTTTTCAAATAGGGTCTGGCAAAGATTTATGTTCAACCGTGCATCATCAAACTGGCAATCGTAATACCTGACCCCCCCCCTTAGCTTGCTGTTCTTAATGGCAGGAAGGGCTTTCTGCACCCCACGTTTAGAGAGAGGCACAGACCGGCCAATGCTACGCTTTCCGGCCAGCAGATCGTAAAGGGTCAATCCAATGGTAAAGAAGGGAACGCACCACCAATGATAGCATGGGATCACAAAAGACTGATCCTTAACCAGGTGAGGTGCATTTTGTTTGAGTAGGCCCCGCTCTCTTAAAGCCTCCAGAACCAGTGATAGATTTCCCTGCGCCAGGTACCTCACCCCCCCATGAACCAGTTTGGTACTTCTGCTTGAAGTACCTTTTGAGAAATCGGATTGTTCCAGCAGGAGGGTTTTGTATCCTCGGCTGGCTGCCTCCAGGGAGGCTCCCATTCCGGATGCACCTCCACCGATAACCAGGATATCGAATTCTGTTTTTGAGTCTGCCAGTTGAGTGAGGATGTTTTGCCTTATATTTTTCTTAATCATTATGTTATGCTGGGATGGTTAGAGTTCAAATTTTCCAGGTAGAGATTTAAGGTATTGTTCAAGCTCCTTTTTCATCTCATCCAGGATTTCCTGATAGGCAGGATCCTTTGCCAGGTTCTGGGTTTCACCCGGATCGGCCTCCAGGTCATACAACTGATCAGGATCAAAGTAGCCTGAAAGTATACCGTAGGAATGGTTCTCAGCGGCTCCTCCTCCCGGAACCACTTCCAGGTGACTGAAAGGTTTCTCCGAATCCCTGTTCACCACATCCATATTCCGAAATTCCCGCCCCCTGTTGTAACGATCCAGCACTGCCGCGCGCTCTTCAGCTGTCCAGTTTAAAGCATAATTGGGGTACCTGACTGCATAATACTTAAATTTTCCTTTGATCACTGCACGGGCGTACCCCAGCTCAAAAAAGAGAGATTCACGAGGGGCAGCTTCTGCACCTTCCAACGCATCTTTAAAACTTAGGCCATCCATAGAAGCAGGAAGTTGGTTTGCACCTGCCATCTTTAATATTGTGGGAGCAAAATCCACATTGGAAACATAAGCATTGTATTCAGCTCCACATGGAAACCCTCCAGAGCGCCAAATGATGCTGGGATTCAGAACGCCACCCTGATATAGAGTACCTTTTGCATGCTGCCCATGGTCATTGAAAAAGAAAATAATAGTATTATCCAGGATTTTATGCTCCTCCAGCTTAACAATAAGTGCCCCCAATGCATCATCCAGCCATAAAATGTTCTCCCTGCCTGTTCCTTCCAGTCCGGCCTCCTTCAGACGCTCAGGCAGGGTATGCCTGGCAGGCATTCCCACCGGAGCCTCATCAAGGATTCCCCTGGCGGTTACCCTTGGATCCGCATTCCAGGAACGTTCTGCCTGGGTAGGCCCATGCGGAACTGTGGTGGCAAAATAGAGAAAAAAGGGTTTATTATGGTTCTGACTGATATATTCCAATCCGGCCTCAGTGGTCCAGTCCAAATTCTGAACAGCGAGTTGAGCTAAACCAATAAAATTGGGATTGTTGTGATAGAGCCCCCCGGCATAGTCAAATCCGCTTGCCAGGATCGCTTCCTGCACTCGTTGATAATTCTCTTCTACCTTCTGCCTGTTATCGGGATCGTTGGGATCTGCATTGTAGTCGGGGAATTGATAGAGCCCACGGGCCTCTATTACATGGTTTTTTCCCACCATGCCTGTGGTATATCCCAGCCTTTTCAAATGGTGTGTAAGAATGGTGTCTTTTTGTGTGATAAAAGAGTTCCACTGGATCACGGTCTGTCCCTCTTCATGAGCAGTCTTATTTAGAAATGCCCTATTGGTAGCGCGACTGGCATATTTCCCGGTGAGGCAGTTGAACCTGCTGGGCGTACATACAGGAGAGACCACATACTGGTTTGTCAATAAGGTACCCTCTGCCGCAAGTCTGTCCAGGTGAGGAGTTAAATTCTTGCCTGCTCCTTCAGGAAGACAATTGAACATTTCGGGATACATGTCATCGGCTATAAAGAAAATGATGTTGGGCTGCACACTCTCCGGATTGGTATTGCAACCAGAGATCAGAATCGTAAACAAAAATATCACTCCTGCTTTTAAGAGAAGCGTTTTATCAATCATTTGGTCCAATCATATTAAATAGTTATTTGGTTCCTGCTAATTTAACCTTATATTTTAATCACTCCCAATACTTTTTGTTAGATTTAACCACATGAAAACTTTCTTAGCTAAAACCACAAGGTTACTCGCAGTCGCATTTGTGGCTGCCGGACCATTTTTCACTCAAATCGCAATGGCACAAGAAAATTCACGCGCCATTGAATTCCCCGATATTCCGGGATACAAGACCCTGAAATGCGATCTGCATATGCATACAGTTTTCTCAGATGGAAGTGTCTGGCCAAACATTCGTGTGCAGGAAGCGCTGCGTGACGGACTGGATGCAATTTCCATTACCGACCACTTGGAGTACCAACCCAAAATAGAGGATCTTCCTCATCCCGATCGAAACAGTAGTTATCAGCTGGCTTCGGAGGCTGCAAAAAACACCGGTCTTATTGTGATAAATGGAGCCGAGATTACCCGCTCTATGCCTCCCGGTCACTCCAATGCCCTTTTCCTTGAGGACGCAAATCTTCTTAATGTGGATGATCCTATGGAAGCTTTCAAAGAGGCTAAAAAGCAGGATGCATTTGTATTTTGGAACCATCCACACTGGACCGCCCAACAACCCAATGGAGTAGCCACACTCACAGAGATGCAGATAGAACTTATGGAGAATGGTCTCATTTCGGGAATTGAAATCTATAACCATAGCACCTATTCAGATGAGGCACTGAAGATCGCAATGGAGCATAACCTGGCTGTCATAGGAAACTCCGATATTCACGGACTGATCGACTGGCAATATGAAGAATCCAAAGGAGCTCACAGACCGGTTACCCTTGTGTTTGCAAGTGAGAAGAGTAAGAAAGCTATGAAGGAAGCCATGGAAAACAGGCAAACTGCTGTTTGGTTTGACAATACTCTGGTTGGATATGCCCGGTTTGTTGGCCCCCTGGTGGAGAGTTCCCTGGAGATCGTACGTCAGGATAAATCACAGGTGCAGGGCATTGAGATCAAAAACCACTCTGATGCAGATTTCATCCTGGAAAATCTTTCGGAATATACCCTTCATAACAAAGCCTCTGTTTTTGTGGCAAAAGCTCATGAAACCACCATAATCCAGGTGAAAACCCTTGAGGTCATGGACTCTTTTGATCTTAAATTCAGAGTGCTAAATGCATTCACTGCTCCGGATCAGCATCCTGAAATCACTTTCACGGTGTCTATTAATTAAATGACCACCAGGATATTTCAGGATAGTCAGGAATTCGAAAATATTGATTTTTCAGAACTCAAACTTCCCACCGGAGATTATGAGGATTGTATTTTCTCAAAATGTACTTTTACAAACTGCAACCTGAGAGGTTCAAATTTTGGAGATTGTGAGTTTGTGGATTGCGATTTAAGCATGGTTAACCTGACTGATGCTACTTTAAGAAGTATCAGGTTTAAACGATGCAAAATGCTAGGAGTGAAATTTGAATCGTGCAATGGACTCCTTTTTTCTGTGGGATTTGAGCAATGTCAACTAGACTTATCCTCATTTCATATGCTGACTCTGGCAAAAACTGAGTTTCAGGAATGCAGGCTCCTGGAAGTTGATTTTTCCAATGCGGATCTTACAAGTGCAGTTTTTCACCAATGTGATCTTTCGGGTGCTGTTTTTCTTCAATCAAACCTGGAGAAATCCGACTTCAGAACCGCCGTTCACTACTCCATCGATCCCGAATTGAACAGAATGAAAAAAGCCAGGTTCTCTATGGATGGACTCGGTGGCCTTCTGGGAAAATATAATCTGAATCTGGATTGATCATCTGGTTCCATTTTCAGGGCGTTCCAATGAACGTATTCAATAAGTTGCTATATTGGTGGCTATTAACACTAACCTCCTAAAGCTATCCACATGGAAAACAGCAAGAAATCGCTTCTCTTTAACGCCAGTTGCACCGCACTTGTGGTAACTGCACTTAAAAATGTAAAACAAAAACGAATAAAGGTGATACTAACTACTTATCTTCAAGTCGTTACATAGCAATATTCTACAAAAAACTAAATACTACTTTAGAACTACATCTACTAACCCCTCAAACTTGAATCATGGAACAGAACTCTAACAAACTAAGACTATTTATTGGTAGTTGTTTTGCACTATTGGTAACGGCCCTGACCTTTGCAATGAGGGCAAAAATTGAAGAAATATTTGGCCCTGTTGAAGAAGGCGGCATTTTTGGACTTTCGAAAGAAGCCATCGGCTGGGCATTTAGTCCTGCATTCTGGGGTTTTACTATTGCCATGGTCCTGGGAGGATTTGTTATCGACATTGTAAAGACAAAGACCCTGGTTTGGACAGCATTTATACTTCAGTTAATCGGGGCTATTGTATTTATACTTGCAAAGAATAAAGAGGTGCTGTTTATAGCCAATGTTTTTATCGGACTTGGAAACGGAACTGTTGAAGCAGCTTTCAATCCACTGGTTGCTACCATCTACCCAAAAGACAAAACCAGGATGTTGAACAGGTTTCACGTCTGGTTCCCTGCCGGGATTGTGATCGGCAGTCTGCTGGCCTACTTTATGATGGATAAAATGGATATTAACTGGCAGATTTATGCAGCTCTGCTTTTTATTCCACTTGCGATCTATGGTGTTATCTTCCTCGGACAGAAAATTCCGGAAACAGAACGTGTGGCCAGTGGTGTTAGCTACAAGGGAATGATGATGGCTGTTGGCGCACCTTTTACAATCATTATATCGATGACCCTCATGATTCTGCTGGCGACCAAGGTCATTAATTTCCCGGAAGGATGGATGTACCTGGCTCTAATTGGACTGGTTTCCCTGATATCTATTCTGGAGGCAAAATTGGTTCATAAGGAAAAGGCCATATTTCCTATAATGTTCTCTTTGATGCTTCTTACCTCTTCCACAGAACTGGTGACCAATCAATGGGTGAACGCCCTGCTTGGAGGTGCTGTTGAGAGTGCTATTCTCCTGCTGGCACTTATATCCACCATCATGGCTCTGGGTAGGTTTTTTGCCGGACAACTGATTCATCGTATTAATCCCGTGGGTGTGCTGCTCATGTCATCAATATTTGCGGCACTCGGAATTTACGTGTTGAGCTTTGTAAGTTCATCTGGTATGACAGTAGTTGGTGCTGTTCTATTTGCCATTGGGATTACTTATTTTTGGCCCACCATGCTTGGATTTTGCTCTGAATATATTCCAAGGACAGGAGCGTTGGGGCTTTCTCTTCTTGGAGGTGCAGGATTTGTTTCAGCATCCATGTTTATGCCGGTAATGGGTAAGATCCTTGAAGAGAATGATACTAGTGTTGCTTTGCAAAGCATGGGGATACTCCCTATCTTGATGATAATTGGATTTGCAGTCCTCTTTGTTCTATACAGAAAGAAGAAACCAGAGGTCTTGTAAGGCCGGGCAAATTCTTTTAGAATAATTTTGATTGATTAAAAAATTAGAAAAGCCTGATCAATGAGGCATTTTATTGGTATTCTGGTTGGGACAGCTCTTTTATTGGGGTGTGGCCATCCACAACCCTCTCCAAATGACCCACCCAATATTATCCTCTGTATGGCGGATGACCAGGGATGGGGGGATATGGGGTACAGGGGACATCCTCATCTTCTGACACCTAATTTTGATGCCATGGCAGCAGAGGCGGTGCGATTTGACCGATTCTACGCGGCAGCCCCGGTCTGTTCCCCTACTCGCGGAAGTGTAATGACCGGCCGGCACCCCAACCGGTTTGGCTGCTTTACCTGGGGAAGAACTCTCAGGCCTCAGGAAATCACCATAGCTGAGCGACTTAAAGAGGCTGGGTATGTGACAGGTCATTTCGGGAAATGGCACCTGGGCTCCGTCCGCATGGGGAGTCCTGTGAATCCAGGCAACAGTGGATTTGACGAATGGTTTTCGGCTCCAAATTTCTTCGACAATGATGCCATACTTAGCCGCGAAGGTGTAGCAGTCAAAAATAAGGGGGAAAGCTCCATGCTTACTATGGATGCAGCACTGGAGTTTATCCAAAAACATGAAAAGGGCGAAAAACCCTATTTTGCTGTGATCTGGTTTGGTTCTCCCCACCTTCCCCATCGCTCCGCTGAGGAAGACAGGTCACTTTACCAGGATCTTTCCCCTGAGCTTCAAAACTTTTATGGCGAGATTACAGGGATGGACAGGGCCATGGGTAAACTGCGCATCTTACTGAAGTCCATAGAGAGCTATGAAAATACCATACTTTGGTATTGCAGCGACAATGGAGGTCTTCCTCAGGGAGGAAGCACAGGAGGCCGAGGTCACAAAGGCCATATTTACGAGGGGGGATTGCGTGTTCCTGCCATCATTCAGTGGCCTGCCATGTTCCATAAACCTCAAGTAGTCAAGGTGCCTGTCAATACATCGGATATTTTTCCTACGATATTAGAGATGGCTGGTATAGAGAATATTAACGACCGCCCTATGGATGGGATTAGCTTGTTACCCCTATTAAATGGGGAGATTCATGAAAGAGATCAGCCCATGGGCTTTTGGAGCTATCCTGCTGCTGGAATCAGGACCCCAAGTGCGCAATGGATGCCAGAGTTATTTGAAGCTCAGAAACAGGGAAATATGGTGGGTGATTCTGCTCGTTTACGGATCGAGGATATTAAAATCGTCCCATACCCAATGGATAGTTTACCCGGGCACGCTGCATGGTTGGACTGGCCATGGAAATTGCACCGCATTCAGAACGAAACCGGCCTAACGACCTGGGAGCTATTTGACCTGGAGAAAGATTCCATGGAACAGTTCAATCTGGTTAACATGCAAACCGAAAAAGCTGCATCCATGAAAATCATGCTTGAACAGTGGCAGCATTCGGTATTGAATAGCTTGAATGGAGGAGATTACTAAGCACAAATCAATGAAGAAAATAGTTGCTTTTAACGGCAGTCCCCGTCCCGCGGGCAATACCTCTCATTTACTTAGCAAGTTTATCGAGGGTGCCAATGAAAATCAGATTGAGATAGAAGTTTTGCATCCACAGAGGCTAAACCTGGAGTACTGTACCGGTTGCCTGCGCTGCAATGTGTTAAGAAGGTGTTCCATCAGGGATGACGATTGGGCGGAAGTCAGTTCAAAAATAGTGAATGCAGATGTGCTGGTCTTCGCGGCTCCAGTCTACTTTCACCATGTCCCTGCCCCCATGAAGGCCATGCTGGACCGTTTCCGATCATTTATCAATGTACAGATCACCGAAACCGGGCTGATTCATACCCCATGGCACACCTGGAACAAGGATTTTGTGCTAATTCTTAGCCTGGGATCATCAGATGCAGTGGATGCAGATCCGGTTATTGAACTCTTTAGGTATATGACTTCCATTCTGGGTGAGAACAACAGGCTGCATATCATTACTGCCACTCGCCTGGCTGTTGTAAAGCAGGTCATCAAAACTGAAGAAGAACTGCGCGAACTCTATCAGAAAATGAGATTGTCACCCCAGCTGGCACCTGTGGATTTTCTACGGAACCAGGAGTTGCTGGAAGCGTGTCGAGAACTGGGAGCTAAAATTGCGCGCCGAATTTAACCAGCATACCCGACAGCCTCCCCGTAAAAATGGCTTCCTGTATAGGTGCACTAATATAGTAGTTACGGTACCCTGCAGACATATAAAAATGCTTCGTTATCAGGAAATTAGCACTAGTTGAAAACTGGTAGGTTAACTCGGAATTATAAATGGTGGGACCTATATCACCATAGCCCACCAGTTCGAGCCATCTAAAGGGACGGTATGCTATGTTTGTGGCAATCACCGGATCCACCCACATGTTACTTATTTCTCCGGAAATTGGCAATTGCCCAACCAGATCGGTGGTAAGTCCCACTTTAGTATAGACAAATTTTAATCCTAACATCAGATCAAATTCCAGTTTCTTTTTTCGAACCACCCTGTACCCCGCTGCCAGATCTCCTCCAGCATAGGCCAGTCTTAGGGTATTATTTTCGAAAAGATAATCAAACGGGGCAATGGCATCGCTCTCTAATACAATACTGGAGACATTGAATTGCGTAATAAATCGGTTGTGCTTGTAACGGCCAGCAAGCATGAGGGCAAATTTGAGAGAGTTCAATACCTCCTGAGGGCTAAGGTCAATGTCATGGATCGAATATCCTGAGGGCAATTGTTCGATTGGAGGAGGTATAAAGGGCAATTGCGCGGGCTCTGGCATTACTGCAATCTGTCCTTTTATTCCCAACAGCCAGACATAGGGTGCAATTCTTACATTCCAGTCATTCCATGTGGTATCCTTTTTTGGAGCTTCTACAGCGTATGTCTGACCCACTATTGGCTGAGAATAACATACACTCAGAATAACAATAAAAACAGCAACAACAGTGAATTTGTATGGGATGCTTTTAAAACTCATGGATTCTAAAATACAAAAAAAAACACCTAAATCATTGATTTAAGTGCTCTCTTCTGCAGTGTGCCCAGAACAAGAATCGAACTTGCACGACCAAAAACGGTCACTAGGCCCTCAACCTAGCGCGTCTACCAATTCCGCCATCTGGGCAGAAATGTCGAAAGTCGAAAGTAAAAAGTTGAAAGTGTATAAAAACATCACATTCAACATAAACTTCCAACCAACTGCATTGCTGCGTGGTGCCCAGAACAGGACTCGAACCTGCACATACTTGCGTATACTAGTCCCTGAA
>JAOZUK010000290.1 GCA_029938715.1 Bacteroidales bacterium
AAGCATTGAACACAGAAGAAAAAGGTTGCTAATTTAAATTTTTCCATAGCTAATTTGGTGAAGAGACTTGCTCTAATCATATTCATAGTTAGTGTGTTTGCATGGACAAAGGGTCAGGATCCACAGTTCACCCAGTTCTATGCAAATCCGCTATACCTGGCTCCATCCTTTGCGGGAGCCACGGCTGGGGACCGTTTGTCTTCTGTCTACCGAAATCAGTGGCCCGAACTGAACAATGTCTTTGTGAGTTATAGTTTCTCCTATGACCATTTCTTTGAGAACTTTAACAGTGGTGTTGGGGTACTGGTGATGCGAGATGTGGCTGGATCGGGCGACATGGGGCTTTTAAATGCCGGGATACTCTATTCATACGATATTAAGGTCAACAAAGACTTCCATCTTAGACCCGGTGTACATTTCAATTATACACAGATGGGTATCGATTATTACAAGTTGATCTGGAACGATCAGTTGTCCAGTGGCGGAGTGGGAGGAGCCACTATAGAGCAGCCCCCTACCGATGCCTATAAACCTGATGTGGACTTTGCGGTTTCGCTTATTGGATATACAGACAGGGCGTGGGGAGGATTTACTGTGGACCACCTGCTAAGACCCAATTATGGTCTTTATAACAATGAAGCCCGCTGGCCCATTAAATACACCATCTTTGGAGGGTACCAGATTGTTAAACGTGGACAGCTACTTAATCCGGTGGATGAAACCCTCTCTCTGGCATTTTATTATATGCACCAGGATATCTACAATCAGGTAGTCCTTGGTCTTTACTGGTATAAAGCACCCTTAATGCTTGGTTTCTGGTACAGGGGTATCCCTTTCTTTAGAGGTGGTAATGGTGAATACCAGAAGGATCCAAGGGGGGATGCCCTGGCATTCCTGGTGGGTTATAAGATGAACCAGCTTCGTGTGGGATACAGCTATGACTTTACTATTTCCAACCTGGTCTCCTCAACCGGGGGTGCCCATGAAGTTTCAATTACCTATGAATTTAAGTCCACCCGGAAAAAGCAGAAGGCCCGGATGGTTCCCTGTCCCGAATTCTAGTCCACACTCACTTCTCGGGATAGTTCATGGGATCAAAACACTTATACCGCATTATTATCCTGTCCGGAATGCTCTTTTGCATCACCGTATCGTGCTCTGCTCAAAAATCCCAGGGTGTCTATATTGAAACTGGTGCGGGGGTAAATTCCTCCTATTTTGATGTGGGTGCAGGAACGCCCGGTCTATCCATTCATGGCGGAGTATTATATGATCTGGCTCATAACTGGAAGGTGGGAGCAAATATTGGGATACACCGTACATCCGGAACCGATGAAGGAACCACTGAGGAGGCACGTGGATATGCATTCCGCAGTAATCTTTATGAGTTTGCAGCCAAAGGGGTATATGTACACCGCTTCAATCCTTATCCCAGGAAGAGATGGAAAACCAGGTTCGAACCCAGGGCCTTTGCCAGCATAGGAATCATTCAATTCCTAAACAAACCCAATAAAGAGCTGTCTGAGCAAAATGACGGTAAGTACCTGCCGGTTGCACCCTTCTTTTCAGGGGGAGTGGGACTGGCTTACCTTTTTACTCAAGAAACTCACCTCTTGGTGGAGGGAGGAGCCAATATATCTACTTCCGATTACCTCGACGGATATTCAGCTGTAGGGAATTCTTTTTCGCCGGACTATTTCTTTACTTTGTTAGTGAAACTCGTAATTAAAATACCATCATATGGTCGTTGATTTTAAATATGGTTCTTCCCAAGAGCATCTGAACCTTCCTGATAATGTAGCTGCCCCTGTTCATACCGATCCACTTCCCATAGTAAGCCCGGAACAATTCAAAACTGATCTTAGTTCACACCTGAAGATGCAGCAGAAGAAAGTTCGGAATGTGGGTATTGTAATTAGTGACAAAACCCGTCTATGCCAGTTTCCTAAATACCTCCCCCAGCTCACCGGTGCACTAATGGAATATGGTGTGGCTTCAACAAATATCACCTTTTACATTGCCTACGGAACACATCCAGCACAATCGAGGGAGGAGTGTATTAATAGCTACGGTGAGACTTACGACCAGTTCAAGTTTGTGCATCACAACAGCAGAGATGAGTCTACGCTTACAAGCCTTGGAACAACTTCCCGGGGCACTGAAGTTAAGATACTGAAAGATCTGCTGAATCATGACATGCTGATTACATTTGGGGCCATTCTCCATCACTATTTTGCAGGATTCGGAGGGGGCCGAAAATTACTGTTCCCAGGTATGGCAGCCTATGAATCCATTCTGTATAATCATAAGCTGTTTCTCGATTTCGAGCAAAAAAAACTAAGAGAGGGATGTGAATCAGGCAACCTGGAGACCAATCCCCTGGCCCTTGACCTGGAAGAGATCAATACAATGTTGCCCCCTAAGCTGGAGATACATGCCATTCTCAACAGCCAGAAGGAGGTCTGTGAGGTGCATTTTGGAACGGGGTATGATGATTTTAAAAAGGCATGTGGCCGGTATGACCATTTTTTCCGCTCCATGGAGCCTAAGACCTATGATATGGTGGTAGCCAGTGCCGGAGGGTATCCCAAGGACATTAATTTTATCCAGGCCCATAAATCCATCCACAACGCAGCTTCATTTGTGAAAGATGGGGGCAAGCTGATCATCTATGCGGAATGCAGGGATGGAATCGGAAACAAGGCATTTATGAACCTGTTCAGGCTGGGTGGCTGGGACCAGATCTTTGAAGAGATGGAGGTAAAGTATATGAATAATGCCGGTACCGCACTGGCTATGATTACCAAGTCACGCCGGATTCACATTCATTTTGTAACTTCACTGGATCAGGAGACTTGCAGTTTAATGGGGGCTATCAAAACATTACCCCGGGAAGTGCAGCAGCTGATCGATCATGAAACCGGAGAAACAGCCTACATACAGAATGCAAGCCTGCTCTATAAATAGGTGGTTCCTGATAGTGGTGCTCTGGCTCAGTGGAATCAGCATTTCAGTGGCCCAGGTGGTTCCTGTACATATTTCAAACGAAGGAATCTACATTTTTCTGGATGAGCTGGGAACCAGCAAGGTGATTGATCTCCATTCTCTGGTTAAACCCTATTCCCGGCAATACATTGCAGAGAAGTTGATGGAAGCTGATTCTTCCAGATCCCAACTTTCCAATCGTCAGATGGAGGAGTTGGATTTCTATCTGACCGATTTTGCCCGGGATCTTCCGGATGCACATACCGGCGATCCGGCCACCAGCTGGCTCTGGCAGAAAAACCATCCCAACAAACGATTTGATGTATTTCATTACAGCGATTCACTCTTCCGTATAAGCGTAAATCCCATCATTGGATCGGATCTGTGGGTTAACTCCACCGGATCTTTTTATCACTGGTGGAATGGTTTAGAAACCTGGTCCACCATAGGTCGTTTTGGTATCTGGGCCTCTCTCAGGGATAACCATGAATCCACCGAACTTACAGCAAGAGATTTCCAGAACCAGCGTATTGGGGCATCAAATATCAAGGGGTACTCCGATGGGAAACGAGATTTCTGGGAGGTCAGGGCCGGAATCACCTATGGCTGGAAATGGGGTCATGTGGGACTGATCATGGGCCAATTTGCCTGGGGTGAGCATAATGCCGGATCAAATATCTATTCGGGCAGAACTCCTGCATTTCCGAGGTTGGAACTGTCCATGGACCCTGCACCCTGGTTCAGGTTCTCCTATGTTCATGGAGCACTAATCTCCGAGGTGGTGGATTCCTCTCTCTCTTTCTATACCTCCACCGCTTATGGAGACGATTACAGGGAGGTATACCACCCAAAGTACCTGGCCGCAAATATTTTTACCTTCACACCCACCAGGGGATTACAACTCTCAGTAGGGAACTCAGTGATCTATGACTACAGGCATCCCCATGCAGCATTCCTTTTGCCAGTAGCATTCTACAAGGCCATTGACCATACACTGAATGCCCGGGTAAATAACATGAACTCCCAATTCTTCCTCTCCTTCTCTTCACGTAACCTGAAGGATTTCCATTTTTACGGTACCGTTTTCCTGGATGAGGTGGCTGCTGACCGGATCTTTGATCCGGATGAATATAACTTTGTTTCGTATAAAGCAGGTGTGGCCACAACTGTGTTAACCAACTTCAGGATGGTGGCTGAATATACCTGGAGCAATGCCCTTGTATATATGCATAACATCCCCACAACCACCTTTGAATCGAACCAGTACAACCTGGGGCACTACCTGGAGGATAATGCAAAAGATCTATACCTGGGAGTAGAATACCGGCCCTTTCGCACGCTCAATGTGAAGCTTTACCTTAACCAGTCTGTAAAGGGACCAGACCATACAGCCTTAGGAACCTTACCACGGGCTGAAATCCCTCCATTTGATCCCATTGTATGGGAATCTACCAAGGTTGGCATCCTGGGAACCATCCAGGTGGTAAATGACCTATATGCCCGCATTGGTTATGAGTGGCGCAGGGTGGAC
>JAOZUK010000095.1 GCA_029938715.1 Bacteroidales bacterium
ATCTATCATGGCCTTGCTATTGCTGATGTTAGTGGTACTGGCATTGATTGATATACGACTGGGAAGTATCACGATCACTTATAAGGAGATGATCAACCACCTGGCTGGTTCCTCACTGCTTTCCGATCATCAGCTAATTATTCTAAATAAATTCAGACTTCCCCGCCTGGTAACTGCTTTGATGGTAGGAGCCGCACTTCCTGTATGTGGATTACAAATGCAAACCCTTTTTAGAAATCCGCTAGCCGGTCCCTATGTGCTGGGAATAAGTTCAGGGGCCAGTTTTGGTGCGGCACTGGTTGTACTTGGTGTAGGCGCTACCGGCATTGTGGCCACCTGGAGCCTGGCCATTGCAGCATGGATAGGAGCAGGGAGTGTGATGTTGTTGCTGCTTCTTGTTTCATTCAGGATTAAAGATGTGATGACTATTCTTATCCTGGGGATCATGTTTTCAAGTGGTTTGGGAGCCATCATCAGCATCATGCAGTATTTTAGCCAGGCAGCAGCCTTAAAATCTTTTGTGATCTGGAGTATGGGAAGCCTGGGGAATGTTACAGGTAATCAGATGCAAATCATGGTCTGGGCCATTGTACCTCTCCTGATACTTACTTTTGCTTATTCAAAAATACTCAATGGATTGATGTTGGGTGAGGAGTACGCATTTACCCTGGGGATCAGGATTCGACGTACCCGGATTATTATATTTGCAGTAACAAGCATTTTGGCAGGGACCGTTACAGCGTTTTGCGGACCCATTGGGTTTATCGGAATTGCAGTTCCACACATGGCCCGTTACCTCTTTAACCGGTCCGATCACCGTATTCTTCTTCCTGCCACCATGCTTACCGGAATGGTGGTCATGGTTTTCAGTGATATTGTCTCACAATTACCGGGAACCGAGAGGATCCTTCCCATCAATGCGGTCACTTCACTCATCGGAATTCCTGTGGTGATCTGGCTGGTGATCATAAATCGAAAAGCTCACTCACTCTGATGTTTGGAAAAGCAGGGGACCATATTATAGAATTAAAAAACCTGGCCATAGGCCATCAAAAGGAGCAGACTCTGCTGAAGGATATTAATCTATCGGTCCGCCCCGGTGAAATGGTGGCTTTAATAGGCAGAAACGGGACAGGGAAAAGCACTCTGCTTAAGTCCATGATCGGATTGATTCCACTGATTGATGGAGCCTGTTACCTGGAAGGAGCTCTGTTTGACTCCTATGACCTTCGAAACCGGGCCCGAAAGGTGAGTTTCGTCTCTTCACATTTCTCTCAATTGCCATCCATATCGGTGAGAGAATTGGTATCTCTGGGTCGCATGCCATTCACAGGATTTATGGGTCGCCTCTCTGCAGAGGACCAGAAGTTCATTGGCAGGGCTCTTAAGGAGTTAAGATTGGGCTCTTTCGCGGAACGAAAACTGGAGCATCTTAGTGATGGAGAGAGACAACGAACTATGATTGCCCGTGCACTGGCTCAGGACACCCCTTTGATGGTGCTGGATGAACCCACCGCATTTCTCGATATCCCCAATAAGAATGAACTTATACAGCTTCTGGGTGGATTCAGGGACAGTGGGAAATCTGTGGTCTATTCAACCCATGACCTGGATACCGCCATGCATTATGCAGATAAAATCTGGGTGATTCACCAGGGTAGGATCCTGGAGGGAGCTCCTGAGGACCTTGGCATTACAGGTCTGTTCGATATCCTCTTTGAAAACTCAGGCATCAGGTACGATCTGGCTTCAAAGCGTTTTAAATACAGCACCGTCTCAAAGGGATCCGTCCGACTACAAGGTGCAGAGGGGGTTCAATATTGGTGGACCCGGAACGCCCTGGAACGATTGGGATATGAAGTGGATATATCCGGGACCATGGAGATTAAACTGGATAGCTGTGAAGGAGTCAATAGATGGACTCTGTATCAATCAAATCAAAGCAGAGAATTTAGCAATCTGTATAATCTGGCCCGATTCTTGAATAACGATGAATAATTCAGTAATTTGAATCGTTAACTAAAACTATTGAGATGAGAGTAAAAAAGATCATAGCTTATACCCTTTC
This sequence comes from Bacteroidales bacterium, assembly GCA_029938715.1. Classification (GTDB taxonomy): domain Bacteria; phylum Bacteroidota; class Bacteroidia; order Bacteroidales. Next base: position 2,069 of record JAOZUK010000095.1, read on the forward strand.
TGTGCTGGTACTGCTCTTTAGTATCGTGGCAATTCTTGGAATATGGGAGGTAGTGGACATAGAGGATCTCATTTCCCGCCTGTTCAAGTCATTAATGGTCATTCTGGCAGCTGCAGCTGTTGTTGTTCTGCTTTTCTCCATACTGGACAGACCGGATCGACATGAAGGAGGAGAAGCTTAACCAATAACGTTGAGGATTTTTTCAGCATTGGCCCTATTGGAGAATTCCTTCAGGGCCTTTTTCCTTTCTGCGATCTGAGCATTAAGGAATGGCATATTCATGAGGGTGTCCAGAGATTGCTCCACCTCTCTGCCTTCACCGGAGATGGTGCAAAGGTCACCTAATCCGGTACCTTCAACCATGGGTGGATTAACCAGGCAGTGGCGGCCTGCAAACAGCGCATGTAACAGTTTCAGTTTAATTCCTGTGGACTGTGCTGTATAAAGCAGATTTATATGGGCCTCCTGAATCAGTTTGTCCAGTTCCGATTCTGTGGGATCTGGCACAACCCTGATATGGGAATGAGGAGCCAATTTCTTCAGGAAACGGTTGGATGGGTTTTTCCCGGCCACAATGATGGGGATACGGACTTTTGAAAGGGACCCCCTGACCAGCTTCAGAAACATTTCAGAATTCTCCGGCACATTAAGGTTCCCATGATACAAAATATACTTACCTGATCCTTCCAATGAGGAGACATCCTGGAATTTATGAAAAGCCGAAACAAACAGGGCATTTCCATATTTTCTTTCAAAATAGCTTGCTTCATGCCGCGCAATGGCCAGGATTCGATCGGCATAACCTAATTTACCTTCGTATCGTTTGAGTTTCCTTGCTTCCGTTTTCAGAAACAATTTCCTGAACAGATTCCTCTCTGCCCTTGAGAGGAACTGGTAGTAGATATGCTCTATATTGTGTGCCCTGACCATGCTCTTTTTGTTCGCCCTTTTACAGCTTTCAAGCATGGCGGTAGAATGCAGGCCTTCAAATAATACCGGATAAGAATCGTTTAGTATATTATTTGGCATAGTATTTGCATTTCTAGTAGCAACAATATATGGATCTGAGGTCAGAAAGTATTTTATCCCAGAAGTACGGTGATAATAATGGACTCTGAAACAAAGATCCTCAAGTTCTTTGGAAGGTTGGCGGCCGTAAGCATAACAGTGAAGTATAATCTGTATTCCTGCATTTTTAAGAGCCTTTATTTTATAGAAAATATCAATAACACCGCCATAATCCGCGGGATATGGGATATTGAAAGAAACTATATGAAGGTATTTTGCAGACATATTAAACTTTGGCCTCAAAAGGGGGTCTAACTGTTAAAGTAAGGCAAAAATATTAACATTTTTTTAGATATTTTAGCAAGTTTTAGTACAACTTTTTTGGAAATTGAACGTTATAATAGTGTAGAAAGCTTATTGATTATCAATTAGATAATTTCGTTCTTTTATTCTACATTTCTTTTCATAGATTTAGTTTTAGGGTTAGTTTAGTTTTAAGATCCTCTGGCACTCGTCAGGGGATCTTTTTATTTATCTTTGTGCTTCATTTGAGAGTAACATGCAGCGAATTGAAAATTTGATCAGAATCCTGGCACTGGAAGCGGTTCAGTCCTTTTGGAAAACCTCCATGGAAGAAGGAGCCATCCAGGTACAGAAAACCCGACGCGATTTTAAAGGCGATTTTACAGTGGTTGTCTTTCCATTGCTACGGCATTCAAGGTTGTCTCCCGAGTTGACAGGCGAAACCATGGGGCAGTTTATAAATGAAAAATCCGAACTTATATCTGACTACAATGTGGTGAAGGGCTTTCTTAACCTGGTGGTAGATCAGAAGTATTGGAAGCAGCTCCTCGAGTTAGAGTTGAGTTCTGAAAGTTACGGGAAAACTGATGTGGTCGCATCGGCGCCCAAGGTGATGATTGAGTATTCATCGCCCAATACTAATAAACCACTCCATCTGGGTCACATTCGAAATAATCTGTTGGGGCATTCTGTTTCTCAGATCCTCGAGGCCAGTGGTAAGCAGGTGCAAAAGGTAAATCTTGTAAACGACCGGGGTATACATATATGCAAATCTATGCTTTCCTGGCTGAAGGAGGGAGAGGGTGAGACCCCTGGATCATCAGGACTTAAAGGAGATCACCTGGTGGGGAAATACTATGTGCGATACGATAAGATCTACAAGGCCCAGGTAGAAACTGCCATAAAAGAGGGCAAAGCTAAAACTGAAGCAGAAGCAGAAGCTCCTATACTGGCTGAGGCCCGGGAAATGCTGCTAAAATGGGAAGCTGAGGACCCTGAAGTCAGAACCCTGTGGGAGATGATGAATGGCTGGGTTTACGAGGGATTCAAGAAGACCTATGAACGACTAGGCATCAGTTTTCATAAAACTTATTATGAATCGGAGACATATAAGCTGGGGAAAGAGATCATATTAAAGGGGCTCAATGAGGGGGTGCTTTATCAGAAAGAGGATGGATCGGTCTGGGCAAATCTGGAGGATGAAGGGCTCGACCAGAAACTGCTCTTGCGGTCGGATGGTACTTCAGTATACATGACACAGGATGTGGGAACAGCTCATCAACGCTATGAGGAATCTGAATTTGATTCACATATTTATGTAGTTGGTAACGAGCAAAACTATCATTTTCAAGTACTTTCCATAGTGCTTAAAAAACTTGGCTACAGTTGGTCAGACCGACTGTATCACCTGTCATATGGCATGGTTGAATTGCCTGAGGGAAAAATGAAGTCGAGGGAAGGAACCGTAGTAGATGCCGATGACCTGATGGATGAAATGGAATCAACTGCCAGACAGATGTCCGATGAACTGGGTAAACTGGGCGAGTTTGAGGAGGAGGAAAAGAGCAGGATATTCAGGCAGGTTGGAATGGGTGCATTAAAGTATTTTATTCTAAAGGTGGATCCTAAGAAGAACATGACCTTCGATCCAAAGGAATCTGTAGATTTCAATGGGAATACAGGGCCCTTTATACAGTACACTTACGCACGCATAAGGAGTGTTCTCAGGAAGGGTGTGGATGTTCCTAAAGCAGTTGGCAGCCAGGAGATGAATGATAAGGAAGTTGCACTGGTGAGGTTGATGTATGATTATCCTGAAGTTATAAATGAAGCGGCCAGGGCTTTAAATCCGTCACTTGTGGCCAATTTCCTCTTTGACCTGGCCAAAGAGTTTAACCAGTTTTACCACGATCACAGCATACTGAATGCTGAAGAGCAGGAGGTGGTAAGCTTGCGATTACTGCTTGTGGATGCTATAAGCCGAATCATCGAATCTGGTATGAACCTGCTCGGCATCGAAGTACCCGAACGTATGTAAATAGCCCCATGCAAAAGTTTTTATTCTTCACAGGGATCATACTATGTTTTGCGCTTAGCACAGAGGCTCAGAAAAGTCGTGTTATTTCAGCCAATAACCTGCTGGAGTCTGAGAAGTACGACGAGGCTAAAGAAACCATTGAACTCGCCGTAAATCACCCTAAAACAGCCGATTGGCACCGAACATTCCTGGTTAAAGGATTGCTGTGCCAGAAAGCTTTTGAGGCTGGATTTGAGAAGGAGGATAAAAAGAAAACTAACCTCTATCCCGACCAACTCTATGTGGCGTACGATTCCTATGAAAAAGCACTTGAGCTGGATTCCCGAAATAGAATACATTCATCAGTTGAGACACAGTATTATGAACTGGCCAATAGCTTTCAGAAATTGGGTAAAAGATACTATCTAAGAAGAGAGTACAACCAGGCTTTGAAAGCTTTTGAACTTGCGTTACTGGTGGGCAGAAGCCCGCTGATCTCTATTAAAGTCGATACGGGCCTGATCTATAATACCGCAATGGCTGCCTATGAAAGCAGGAACTGGGAAAAAGCTGTTATATACCTTACCGGACTGGATAGTGATTCCTATTCTCCGGAAACCTCACTTCTTCTTCAAAAGGCCTATTTGGCCTCGGGTGATTCAATTTCGGGAGAGATCGTTTTAAAGGAGGGAGTAGAGAAGTATGATTATAATCAGTCCATTGTTTTGCAGCTTGTGGACCTCTATGTAGCTTCCAGCCGGTGGAAGGAGGCATTTGTCCTGATTGACTCTTCCATTATGCATCAACCTGAGAATCATTATTTTCCATGGACGCGTGGGTTGTTGCACCAGAACCAGGAACAGTATGAGCCGGCCATTGAGGATCTTCTGCACGCCAGCAAACTGGCCCCTGAAGAGATCACTATCTTTTATAACCTGGGAATATGCTACTATAACATGGGTGTGGAGATTGATAAAAAGGCCCTTCGAATTCGCAACAATATGGAATACCATTCAGTCAGGGCAGAAGCGAGAATAAATTTTGAAGAAGCGGTCGTCTGGTTTGAAAAAGCTTATGAAGCCAATCCGGTGCACCAACCTACCATAGAAAAGCTTTACCAGTTATACAGTCGCCTTGAAATGACACAGAAACGGGATTCCATGAAGCGATTAATCCGTTAACTAGAGTTTAAAGAGCAGTGATACTCCTATAAACTCCTTGAACTGAGTTCTGGGTCCTTTCTTTTCCGTTCCGTCAGGATTAAGAATAGGTTGTTGATCCTCATCATAAATGGTAAATTTAATGTCGTCATCATAGATCAGATGAAGATTTAAGCGGATGGTGAAGAACCAGCTGATTTTTTTATCCAGCAAAAATTCCCAGTCTACATCGATGTTCTGTGGATTGTTCAGGTAATTAGAGAACAGCCTGATTTTATTGGTTATGGTCAGGTCCTCCATGGGTGTTAACTTATTCATTACCAGAATCTGGGTACCCAATTCCTGTCTGGATCGTTTGTTGGATTCAATACCATGATTGGTCTGATCAATTTGGGCAGTGTCCAGTACAAAAGTGTTCTTATAGGAGAGCGGAGCCAGGTTGAAAGTGGTGTGTTTGAAGGGTTTAAATTCCACACCCAGACCCACAGTAATAGAAGCCGGATTCAGGAATTTTGACACCACAGCAGAGGAATCATCGGGAAAGTATTTGTATCCTTTGGCGATTTGATTTAGCATATAAACTGAGGCACTCAAATCCACTTTATCCCATTGCTTCTTATTTAATTGTGAACTTATCTCGAAAATGTCATTATTTTTTCGCAGTCCATGGTCACCAGTAATTACATTTCCATATTTTAACCGGGCTGTGTTGATCCATTTTGTTTCCGCTTTGGTGTTATGAAATGTTGCATTCCCATTCACATCCAGGAGAGTTGAGAGCGAGTTACCTCCCCCTTTTGACCAGTTTGAATAGTAGGTCTGGTTAAAGACCAGTGCGCTGGAAAGACCGTATTCCCAGAATTCAGGATCAGATTCGATCACCTCCATCTCTTTCAGTATTCTCTCCGGTTCTATCAGCTTCAGTGGCAGGTGACCCAGCTGCTCGGCCGACAGGCGATTGATAGCGATGTCATCTTCCAGTAATAGGGATATTTCATTGCCTTGCGGATTTCCCATCCATAGGGTGATGGAGTCATTCTTAAAGTTCTTCACCCAGAACCGCTGTATTTCGTAGCTTTCAGAATTGATCCAGAGTGGTGTTTCTCGGCCATACATATCCGTAAAGATTACCACAGAGGAGTCTCTTACGGAATTGTAAGCAAGCAGTGTCTCCACAGCCAGTTGCAGGGAATCAAGTTGCCTCCTGCCACTTACCCTGTAAAATGGAGAGTCCTCCTGGGCCACCAGGTAAGACAGAGTATCTGTATAGATTAAATTCAGAGAGTCGTCTGTTAGCCGGGCCGATCTCCTGATTTCAGATAAATCAAGTGAAGGAAGTATCTTCCCTGATCTATATTGGAACATGGACACCCCAAGTGTATCCAAAGCAGCTGTATCAATAACCATTTTTACAATGGTATCAGGAATGAAAAGTGAGGAATCAAGCTTCCCGTTTTCATCCAGCATCGATTCGGAGATTGCCAGGGGAGAGAAATTTACAGGGTATGTGATCTCAAGGTCTCTTTTAATCATCAGATCGGTGTTCCATCCCATAGAATCAATTATAAATGTCGAATCATTCAGCCATCGGATCCCTGTGGTATCTCTGACCAGAACAGTCTCATTCAATATCTGGATGTCCTGCAAATCAAAAGCGGAAAGCCTTGAAGCAACAGTATCGTAGGGTTCATCTGAATGGTTGATCAGTCTCAAAAGGTCGCTCCTCAATGTGTCTGTCGAGTCTCTCCAGAAATTAGGATTCATATTGATCTGATGCAGATAGTTCATGGCATCGGATGGAAAGAGCCGCAGGTTTTCAGTTGTGTCGGTTTGAGCAAGCAAATTGCTACCTACCACCAGAAATAGCAGGGCGTATAGTAAACATCTCATAATCAGGTAATTAGAACGTAATTATGTCATAGTGCTCCATTCTGGGAGCTATATTAGGAAAACGGGAATCAGCCGGAGATATTATTTTTCGCAGCCCGTAAGGTATTGTTGAGTAAAGAAACACGTGTCATTGGGCCCACTCCACCTGGAACGGGGGTTATAAAGGAACACCTGGGTGCCACTTCATCGTAGATCACATCTCCCTTCAGGCGAAATCCCGATTTGGTCTCCGTGGAGGGTACCCTGGTGGTACCCACATCAATAACCACTGCACCCTCTTTAACCATCTCCTTCTTAATAAATCCGGGTGACCCCAGAGCTGCAATTAATATGTCTGCCGATGCGCATAGTTCTTCCAGGTTCTTTGTGCGACTATGAGCCACAGTTACAGTGGCATTTATAGATTTTTGGGACATCAGGATACTCAGGGGGCGTCCCACAATATTGCTTCTTCCCACGATCACGCAATTTTTCCCTGAAGTTTCAATCTGATAACGCTTTAACAACTCAACGATCCCATACGGGGTGGCTGAAACAAATGAAGGAAGTCCAATGACAGTCCGGCCCACATTTTCAGGGTGAAAACCATCCACATCCTTTTGAGGGTTAATGGTCTCAATCACCTTCGGTTCATCTATATGACCGGGTAGGGGTAATTGTACGATGAATCCATCCAGCTCCTCATCATTGTTGAGTTCTTTAATTTTATTAAGTAAAACCTGCTCCTCCACATCCTCTTCAAAACGGACCAGCGAGGACCTGAAACCTACCTCCTCACAGTCTTTAATTTTGTAGGCTACATAAGTTTCACTGCCTCCATCATGCCCCACAAGGATTGCAGCCAGATGAGGGGGCCTGTGGCCAGCTGAAACTATTGAATCTACTTCTTGCCTGATCTCCTCTTTAATAGCCTTTGCGGTGGCTTTACCATCAATTATTTGCATATTATCTCATGTTTGGGATGCGCATTTTTTTACCTGAAGTCATCATTTTCATCATCTTTCGTGTTTCATCGAACTGCTTAACCAGCCTGTTTACCTCAGGTACTGTGGTCCCGCTTCCATCGGCAATTCGCTTTCTCCTACTTCCATTCAGCAGGGCAGGATTTGCCTTTTCATCGGGTGTCATGGAATTGATGATGGCCTCTATTCCTTTGAAGGCATCATCATCCATATCGAGGTTCTTCATGGCTTTGCCCATTCCCGGGATCATGCTTGCCAGATCCTTGATGTTCCCCATCTTTTTAATCTGCTGAATCTGTGACATGAAATCGGTAAAGTCGAATTGATTCTTGGCAATCTTTTTCTGAAGTTTCCGTGCTTCTTCCTGGTCGAACTGCTCCTGTGCCTTCTCTACCAGTGATACAATATCTCCCATTCCCAGGATCCGGTCTGCCATCCTGCTGGGATGGAATGCATCCAGGGCATCCATTTTTTCACCCGTACCTACATATTTTATCGGCTTATCCACCACCGATCGAATGGATAACGCTGCTCCACCACGGGTATCCCCATCCAGTTTGGTTAGAACCACTCCATCAAAATTGAGGCGATTATTAAATTCCAGGGCTGTATTCACAGCATCCTGTCCGGTCATGGAGTCCACAACAAACAGAATTTCATGCGGTGAGATTGCATCTTTTACTGCTGCAATCTCTTTCATCATCTCTTCATCAATGGCCAGGCGACCCGCAGTATCCACAATAACGGTATCATACCCTTTAAGCTTCGCCTCTTTAACTGCGGCTTTGGCAATCTTTACAGGGTTCATATTCCCATCCTCGGTGTAAACGGGTACAGTGACCTGTTCTCCGACTACCTTCAACTGGTCTATAGCGGCGGGTCTGTAAACATCCCCGGCAACCAGTAAAGGATTTTTGCCCTGTTTGCTTTTCAGCAGGTTGGCCAGCTTTCCTGAGAAAGTAGTTTTACCCGATCCCTGTAATCCGGCTATCAGAATAACGGTGGGATTACCTTTCAGATTGATGGGCACATTCTCACTACCCATTAGTTTGGCCAGGTGATCATGCACAATCTTCACCATCATTTCAGAAGGCTTTACAGCGGTCATAATCTTCTGACCAATAGCCTCTTCCTTGACCTCGTCGGTAAATTGCTTGGCTATTTTAAAGTTGACATCAGCATCCAGCAGTGCACGCCTTACATCTTTAAGGGTTTCAGCTACATTGATCTCAGTGATCCGTCCCTGTCCTTTGAGCATCTTAAACGATTGCTCAAGTCTATCCGATAGATTTTCAAACATCCTTTGTAGATTCGATTTTCAAGCTGCAAAAATAGCTAAAATCGAGCAGACATAAAAGCAGTAAGGGCAATCTTGGATTACTCCTCCAAAGGCTTCACGGGTAGTGTTCCCAACAAGGAAATTTGTTCTATATCTGAGTAATCATAAATGTAGAATCCGTTGTCGCCTATCATAAAGAGAATTGATCCCAGGGGAATTACATCATAGGCATGTATATCACTAAACTCTGCCATTTTGTGGGAAGTTATGGCAAGCGGATCGGTGGCATCAAAGACTTTCAGCCCGTAATGACCTTCGCATACAAAAAGGGTGTTGTTGTCAATACCCAGCCCATAAGGTTCAGTCATGATAAATGAAGCCATTCTTGTTGGCGTATATTTATCACTGATATCGATTACCTCAAGCAGGTTCTGATTCCCTCCGCACCTGTTTCCTGCCCTCAGTGTGACATACGCCTTATCACCTTCCACCACCACCGGATCACAGGCAGTTACATGCTGATAAGTGGACAACAAGGTGGGTATGGCTGGTTGCTGAAGGCTCAGAATATGCATTCCGTTGGATGTGCCCACATACATATGGTCATCTGCAATGAACAGGGTCTCCACGTTTCCCCAGAGGTATTGTTCATAGGCAACAAAAGGCTCATCAATATCGCTGATATCAATGCTTTTTAACTTAAATGTACTCTCAAGGGCGTAGAGATAGTCATCGTATGTTAAAAATCTGGCCATGGATCCTCCTACACCATAGGAATCACCTCCGCCACTCCCGGATGTATTGTATGCCCGGCTATCGGATGAGAGCATACCGTATTCATAAAAGATAGGCCAGGGGTAGGGGTTATGAAAGATCTCACGGGTAATCTCTTTCACTTCATAACTGAGAATTACCCCTTTCTCAGGGTCGATCTCATCCAAGGGATACTGTTCATCGTAAGGAGGGATCACATATTCAAACAGTTTTTCAATTCGCTTTATTTCCAGGGGTTGTACTGGATTAGATATATCGATAAGCAGCAGGTCCACATAATTGTCGGCAAAGAGCACATTGTTCCTGATGGCCATATCTACATTTCCTGGAATCTCAATGAAGGCCTTTGGTGTTGGGTTTTCAGGATCCGAAAGGTCCACCACATGGATCCCCTTCTGGTATTCATTGATGTATATAAACTGATCTTTGAAGTAGATCTTACCTGGTTGCATAAGCTCCTTATCGCCTGAAACGGTCAATGGACTGCGAAGCTCCTCGTAAGACATATATACAGGTACATTGGCCATAAAGGTCTGCATTGTTTTGTCCTGGCACGAGGTCATTACAAGCTCGAAAATGACTAACAGAAATAAGATTCTCTTCATTGTACTGCGATTTAAATGACATTGTTTGCCCTTAAGATGCAGCTCCTGTACCCCGGGTTGCGTGGCAACGCAACCATTTCTTCAGAACCAACATCCTGACAGTAAATAAACCCAGAACCATCCACTACCGATGAAAAGTCTAAATTTCCATTCCGGCCTGATTCTTATAATTATATCACTGATTACATTCTCATTGAATGCTCAGGAGGTGGATCATGTTTATCTGAAAACCGGAAGTGTAATAAGGGGCCATATTTTGGAGATCGTACCGGTTAATCATGTGAAGATAGAGGACCTTTGTGGGAATATTTGGTACTATAAAATTACTGATGTGGATAAAATCACTTCCGAACCATTTCAACAGGGATCGAATGTAAAATCCAGCCCTATTGGATTTGAGAAAGGATTTGTGAATATGACCTCCATTGGGTTTCTGGCTGGCTCTTCCTCAAACTCCCAGGTGGCACCATTCAGCCTGGTAATGATTAATGGATGGCGAAATGAACTGGGCCTTTTTGCCGGGGTAGGATTGGGAGTTGAATTTCTTTCCACCAACTATATGCCCTTCTTCCTTGATATGAGATATGACCTGTTTGGAACAGATGTGGTTCCCTATGTGGTTGCCAAAGGTGGTTACTCAGTTCCACTCTCCTCAGACCATTCGGAATATGATATTGAATATGATTACTCCGGGGGACCTCTTTTTGGTGTAGGGGTGGGCTTGAAGATCAAAACCAGGAACCATTTTGCATGGGATATGGCCCTTTTATACCGCTACCAGGAAACATCATACAAAGAGGTCTATGACTGGAACAACCAGACCTATAATTATACGGATATATACAACAGGATCGAAATACGTTTAGGATTTTATATCGACTAATCTGGCAATTAGATTAGGTTTTCCTCCCGGCCCGCTGTTGCATTGTCAATGGCGGGCTGGTTTTTTTCAAAACTCTTCCTGGGTTTTGTCAACTGCTTATGTTTCATTCGTTGGTTTGCCAGACCTCAAAACCAGATATCCGGCAAGGCCGGCAATTAGAGATCCGGCTATAATGCCCATTTTAGCTGAATCGAGCATTTGTGGACTCTCAAAGAAAGCCAGGTTTGCCACAAAAATAGACATGGTAAATCCGACGCCAGCCAACAAAGAGACTCCAATGATTTGCCGGACACCAACCCCTTCCGGAAGCTCTGCCAGACCCAGTTTTACACCAATGAGTGACAGGGTAGTCACCCCAACCAACTTCCCAACAACCAGGCTGATCACAATAATACCGCTCAACATGGTATCCAGTTCCATATCCCCCCCAATGGCCACCCCGGCATTTGAAAGTGCAAATACTGGCATAATAAAGAAAGCCACCCAGTTATGCAGCTTATGCTCGAGGTGTTGAAGGGGAGATTGAACCCCCTCGGTCCAGTCTTCCAGGTTGTCAATCTCCTTGATCTGATCCTTCGTTAACAGTGTAGAATCCGGGTCGCATTCAATACATATTTTCTCGGTGATGCTCTTCAGTTTTCTAATATAGGTATCCATCCTGATTTTCTGCCGTATGGGAACCGTTAATGCCAATAATACACCGGCTATGGTGGGATGTATTCCTGCCTTCAGAAACAGCACCCAGATGATTATCCCAAATCCGAGAATCAATCCTTTGGAATATATCTTTTTGTAGGAGAGAAAGAAAAGAATGGCGAGTAATACCAGGGATATCAGAATAAGAGACCATTTAATGGTCTCGCTGTAGAAGATTGCAATGACCAGCACAGCACCAAGGTCATCTACTATTGCAAATGCAGTAAGGAATACTTTCAATCCTATGGGTACCCTTTTACCTAAAAGCGTTAAAATGGCCAGGGAGAAAGCGATATCTGTGGCCATGGGGATCCCCCAACCCAAAGATGTTTCAGGATTGTCATTCAGAACCAGGAAGAGAATGACAGGTGCAGCCATACCTCCAATGGCTGCAAAGAGGGGAAAGGAAGCTTTCTTTACGGTATTGAGCTCTCCGATAAGAAGTTCCCGCTTAATTTCCAGCCCAATCAGGAAAAAGAAGACAGCCATCAAACCATCATTTATCCATAGGATTAAGGGCTTAATTAATTCAAATCCAGATGTACTGATACCAATTTTGAATTGCCAGAAGGCCTGAAATTGTTCGCCAAATCGTGAATTGGCCAGAATCAGGGCCATTATAGTTGCCCCAAAAAGGAGCATGCCACTTAAACTTTCAATGCGTACAAATTTCTGGAATGGAGTAACCAGTGCTTTCTTAACCATAAGGTTTGAATATCATTAATTACAAACTATTTATTCTCTAATAACCGTTTTCTGACCATTACGTTCAAAGAAAGGTGCAGATTTTGGTTCAACCCCGGCCCGGTATCTCTTCCGATTCCATATGAACTTGATCTTTAACGCGTCCTTATTACATACATCTACACATCTTCCACACAGGATGCACTCCGAATTGGTTACCAATCCATCTTGTCTTTCCACATAATCAAAAATCGGGATATTGACCAAACACACGGTCTCACATTTTTTACAACCATTGCAGCTGTTTGTATCTATGACCGGAAGAAGTCTTGACCATGTGGACCCTATGGCAGAAAGACTTCCCATGGCGCACATATTCTTGCATGCCCAGCGTTTTTCAAGTAGAATCCCCAGCAACAGTGCTCCAATGGTATCATACATCCATATATGCTGATAATGTGCGTTTAACTCAGTGCTGAAAAAGGCAGGGGAGAATCTGAATCCTTCAACCTCTCCGCTATTCAGACGTAAAAAGAAGAATGTCAGAGAGGAGGCAAAAAATCCGATGGGCATAATAAATCTGAGCCAGACGATGGGTTTTCGTTTTTTCTTCTGTTTTATCAATGCATACCCGAAAGGAAGATCCTGGGTAGTTCCCACAAAGCAAAACCACCCACAACCTATACGGCCAAAAAGGGGAGAGATCAGCAGGAAAACGAACCAGATGATTACCACAAAACTGATTACTCCCCAGTATATGGAGTGCCAGATAAATGCGAAATTAAACAGCCGAAAGAAAGCCGGTGTCAGCATTAGAAACAGAATGCGGCTCACGGTATTCCAGAAGGAGAGTCTTCTTATCATCACTGTTTTAGACTTTTTCAATATGGCAGAACTCATTAAGTAGTCTTATGGCTTCCCCGAGCTGGTCCTGCTTCAGCAACAGGTAATCCGTATCATAGGTGGATATGGCAAATACTGGGATGCCAGCTTTTGCAAGAGGGGTTAGCAGGGAAGCTAAAATCCCGGTGAGCGAGAAGTCCAGAGGACCCTTGACCTTTAATGCACGCCAATTTCTTTCAGCATCCAACTCTTCCGGAACCAGAACCTCCTCACAAACCAGGGATAGTTCATCAGGAGTCCGGGTAATGGAAACAAAGCTTCCTTTTGGACACCAGTCCGGTACGGCGGCATCTCCTGCCAGACGGCAAATAGCCAGTCTTTGATCCAATACTTGAATGGTCAGTGTAGGTGCCATCTATTTTGCAGTGACCTCAAGCAGGTTGTTATCAGGATCCAGGGTAACGAATTCATAATACCCGTCCCCGGTGACCCTTGGTCCATCCAGTATGCGTATACCGGCTGTGCTCAGCTCTTCTGCTTTTTCATCTACATTTTCCCTGGAGGAGAGTTCAAAGGCAATATGTATAATTCCTTGATGTTGAGACGATATGGTGTCATTT
>JAOZUK010000805.1 GCA_029938715.1 Bacteroidales bacterium
GGATTTTCAGTCTGGCATTTCGGGCACTTCATTTTTGGAGCCTCCAGATCTAAAAATGGTCGATTCGAGAGAAAAGGAGGGGCTTTTTGATTTTAATGGGGTTGAGTATAGGCAAGATGTGGTTTGATGTCAGTTCAAGTGTAATGTCCCAAGATCCGAGATTGATTATGTGCGAAGTGTAGGTTATTGCCATTTATGAGACAAAAAGGGCATCGAGACTCAGGTTAAGGCGTCTTTTTCAAGACTACCATGCTATTTATCTTGTTGCTATGTCAAGTTAGGGCAAACTTATCCAATTTTAGACATAGTGGTGCTTTTTAATTTCTCAAAGAAACCCCGTTTATCGTAACCAGTACTAACCATTCGCAAATTCCCATACCCTTAACCGGATACCTGCAAACAGACGATCAAACCCTCTTCTCACTTTCAGAAAGACTTGGCCCCCGTGGAACACTATCTTGCCTGCTACCTGATATAACCTCCAACGGATGGTCTGTACCTGATGCCGATGCCACGACTTATCGAGACTCTTCAGGACAAATAACCTCCAGGTATTATAGGCCAGTACTCCTATCCTAAAGAAAACAGCATTGGCTTCAAATTGCCCGCAAGGCATCCTTTCCATGCCAAAACCTATCTTAAGCTCTTTTAGCCGGTTCTCACTACATTCCCCACGCTGGTCATACCATTTTATGGCTTCTTCCGCTGACTCCGTTCTATTAGTCGCTCTTGCAACATATTTTTCAGCAACCTCTTCTTCGCCAAACATCTTGCGCTGGTACGGCTTTCTTATCACAATAAGCCTGAAGGCTTTTTTAGTCTTGTTCATACTATGTACCGTATCTGCAATATAGCCGCCCTTGTAAGGACTCCATTCCTCCTCAGGGATGGCTTTGATAGTCTCCAATACCGCCTTGTCCAGATCCGCACCTATCCCAAATTCAATATCATTAGATTCACAGTAGTTGATAATATCAGCTTGATATCCAGCACTGTCAGACCTGAAGGCCTTGATCTTTTTATTCTTGGGCATCTGTTTTACACAATGTTTCAAAAACTCCAGGTTCCTCTTCGAAGGTGAAACATTCCCTTCCCTGAATTCGTCCCCTATTACCAAACCGTTCTCTGCCAGATGCCCCACCATGGGCATATATCCCTTGAAATTCTTATAGGTCCATTTGGCTGCCTGTTTTTCTGCTTCAATACCTGTAGCATCAATGTCTAGCGTATACCCCTTGATCCCATCACTTTTCATCCCTCGCTTTATGACTTCGCC
>JAOZUK010000291.1 GCA_029938715.1 Bacteroidales bacterium
CTGGATAGAGGTGTGCACTGTCGAGGAAAATACCTACGTAGGCACAGGTGGCAAAACCAATCTTCTTTGGACTCATCACAAACTCAGACCCGGTAATTACACCCATTTTTGACAATCTCTGGATACGCTGATGAATGGCCGCTCCTGAAACCTTGCACTCCCTGGCTACTTCCAGGTAGGGAATCCGTGCATTTTTTGTAATCAGTGATAATATTTTACGGTCCAGTTCGTCAATGTGGTGGCTGTCTTCCATTTGTCAGTTCTTTGGTAATTTCATATGAATTGCCAAATGTAGTTACAATTTGAAAGAACATAATGATTTTTTATGTGATTTTAAACATGAATTAGTAAACTAACTTTCATCTATTAAACCAGTTTTTGAAAATCGTCACCGGTGGGATTTTGGAAGATCTGCAGGCCAAACTCAGGCATGATGGCCAGGATGTGGTCAAAAATGTCAGCCTGGATAGCCTCATAATTGGCCCAGGCCTGGTCGTTACTGAATACATAAATCTCCAGGGGAAGCCCTTTTTCACTAGGTTGCAGGTGCCTGACCAGGAAGGTCATCTCCTGGTTGATTTTGGGATGGTTGTGGAGGTAATTTTCAAGGTAAATTCGGAATGTTCCAAGGTTGGTCATTTTCCTGCCATTTGTTACAGTATCTTCATCCAGCTGGTTTGCTTTATTGAACGCTGCGA
Source organism: Bacteroidales bacterium (assembly GCA_029938715.1). Lineage (GTDB taxonomy): Bacteria > Bacteroidota > Bacteroidia > Bacteroidales. Next base: position 699 of record JAOZUK010000291.1, read on the forward strand.
TCTCCTTTTCTTTTTCTGTGATGTAATCCTTTAGTAAATGGTATTTCCTGAACTTTTCAATTTGAGCTTTGTCCAGGAAATCCACGCTCTTCATATTGATGTTGATGGAGCGTTTGATCCTTCTTCCACCCGAATCTTCCATGCCTCTCCAATTGTTGAAAGATTCTGAAACCAGGGCATAGGTGGGAATGGTGGCAATGGTTTTGTCCCAGTTCTGCACCTTGACGGTATTGAGGCTGATATCGATTACATCTCCGTCTGCATTGTATTTGGGCATGGCAATCCAATCGCCCACATTTACCATTCTATTGGCCGATAGCTGAATACTGGCTACAAATCCCAGGATCGTGTCTTTAAAAACCAGCATCAGGACTGCGGCCATGGCCCCCAGGCCTCCCAGGAGTACTTTTGGAGCTTCACCGCTAAAAATGGAAATGATCATGATGATGGCCACAAAATAGAAAATGATCTTGACGACCTGAACATACCCTTTTATGTTCCTTCCATCTGAGATGGGAAGCGTTCTGTAAATCTCGTGTAATGCATTTAGTACAGCATCAATTACCAGTAGTACAACAGCTACCATGTAAGCCTGGGTCAGATTTCCCATGAATTTGACAAGATCAGGTGCTTCGAAGATATATTGAAGCGAATAATATACGATAAGAGCAGGGGCCAGGTGGGCCAGTCGGTTGAATACCTTTCGTTTCACTAAAATATCATCCCAGTCGGTTTTTGATTTTTTTGCCAGACGAGAGATGGCACCAATAATGATTTTTTTTACAATGAAATCTGCCAGAATGGCTAGTCCAGCCGTTAACAGGATTACAGTTGCATTTTCGAGAAATACCACCAGGCTCTCTGAAAGCCCTGTACCGCTGAGCATGTTTCCATACCAGCCAATCCATTTTTCAATCATCTGAAGATGTTTTTTGAGGTTATCACGCTAAATTATACATTTAAGCACTAATTCGATTCACATGATACGTAAGATATCCATTTCCCTGTTTTTATTTCTGCTAATTGACACCTCTTCTGCCCAAGCTCAAAATTTCGACCAGTGGTTCGAGGATGATGTAATGCGTGTTGATCTGATGTTCTCAGGAACCGCCCATGAATCAACATATGCTTTTTCAGGTTTGAAAAAGGAACCACATTACAGTGGCTCCAGAACCGTTTTGGTGGATCCTTTCGATTATGGAGATCATAAATTTGAAGTGAGCGATGCAGAATCAGGAACCTTAATCTACAGCTTTACTTATTGTACCCTTTTTCGTGAGTGGCAAACCACCATGGAGGCTCAAACAGTCAGAAGAGCCTATAACCATGTGCTCCGTTTCCCCTGGCCCAAAGCTGCCATAAAGGTTGAAGTTTTTGACCGGAGTTGGCAGGGAGATTTTGTCTCTTCATGGAGCGGCCATTTTGATCCTGCTTCAATCTATGCAGATCCCTCCATGCCGGCTCTATTCGAAAGTGTGGACCTGGAAATCAATGGCTTGCCAGAGGAGAAAATAGATATCCTGTTCCTGGCAGAGGGGTATACCGAAAATGAGATGGTTAAATTCCTTGCAGACGCAGAGCGATCGGCGGGCTATATATTTTCGGAGGAGCCTTTTAAGAGCAGGCGGGAATCTTTTAATATCAGGGCTGTAAAATCAGTCAGCAAGGATTCAGGAACTGATATTCCGGGGCAATCCGTATGGAAAAACACCATTTTGAATTCAAGCTTTTTCACTTTTGGAATTGAACGCTATATGACCACCATGGACTATGCTTCGGTTTGCGATGTGGCTGCCAATGCACATTATGACCAGATATATATCCTGGTGAACACAGATAAGTATGGGGGTGGAGGGATGTACAACCTCTATAGTATTTCAGCCGCCGATAACCTGGAATCCAGGGCGGTTGTGATTCACGAGTTTGGACATGCATTTGGCGGACTGGCCGATGAGTATTACAATTCGGCGGTAGCCTACACCGATTTTTTTAACCTGGAGGCAGAGCCATGGAATCCAAATCTTACTACACTGGTTGATTTTGATGCCAAATGGAAATCAATGCTTAAAGCAGATACCCCCATCCCTACACCCCAGGAAGAGAAGTTCAATGCGATCATCGGGGTGTATGAAGGAGGAGGGTACGTGGCAAAAGATGTATACCGACCCATGATCGATTGCCGGATGCATACCAATGATGCAGTCTTTTGTCCTGTTTGCGCAGATGCTTTGGTCCAAATGATCAATCGTTTTAGTGGGCAATAGAAACATTCTAATTTTCTTGCTGAATATAGGCTGGTACTACTTAATGTTTATATTTGTGGTTCAGCAAAATGCAACCCTCTCACTGTGAAAAGGCTGTCGGATGAAGAAATAATTGCCGGACTTAGAAAACGGGATAACCCCGTTCTGCTATACATTTATAAAAACACTTACAATCCGGTTAAACAGCTTATCCTAAATAATGCCGGTTCGGAGAGTGATGCTGAAGACATATTCCAGGAAGCATTGATCATTATTTTTAAGAAGTTGAAAGAAGAGCAGAAGTTTGAACTCACCTCTACTTTCTCAACTTATATATACTCCATCTCAAGGTTGCTGTGGCTGAAGCATCTACGCAACATTAAGAAGATTGAAATTGATCCACTTAACAGGGATCACGAAGAAAAGATTGAATTCGAACCTCCATCACCGGTTCAGGACAAAGACCTTAGAATGGCCATCTATCAACGTACTCTGCTTCAGATACCCGAGGACTGTCAGAACATTCTTCGACTCACTGCCCAGGACCTTACCTCGTCAGAAATTGCAAATCAGCTGGGCTTTCGTAGTGAAGGCTATGTTCGGAAACGTCGACATTTCTGCAAAGAGTTCCTGGTGAATAAAATAAAGGAAGACACTGATTACCAGGCAATGATGGAGGACTAATCTTTTAGCTTTACTACAGATTGCCGTTTTCGGTTTACAATAAGCTGTGTTACATCGGGACGGGAATAGTGCCCTGATACATCCAGGTTCTGTCGCTCTTCCAGCACCCTGTTTAAGTCAATAATCCCTGTGAAGAGTCCTTCCTTTCCAACAATGGGTTCAACGATCCACTCTCCATCGGGACCTGCAATACACGATCCTCCATCGGTAAGCGGATCTTCAGCATTCCGAATGATCTCCTGACGATAGGGAGTATCAGGCGGAAAATCCTTTATACTCATTAAGCCCCCCACAGATACCACAAAGGAACGGGCCTCTTTGGCAATAAAACGGGTGATGTCCTCAGTGTTTCTGATGGAGCCTGGCCATACAGCTACGTGCAGATCCTCCCCCAGTCCGTAAAGGGCGGTTCTGGGTAAGGGCATCCAGTTCTCCCAACAGTTGAGTCCGCCCACTGTAAATTCTTTCATTGGATGTACCTGCAAGCCATTTCCATCGCCGGGCGACCAGGTCAGGCGTTCTTCATAGGTGGGCTGGAGTTTGCGATGAACCGATTTGATTTTACCCTTTTGGTTGATATATACCAGTGAACAGTAGAGACTGTGTCCACCCCGGTTCTTGGCTCTTTCAATAACACCCACATAGACGGCCACCTTATTTTGTTTTGCGGCTTTACACAGGGGATCCAGTTCCCCGGCTTCAATCAGGACTGAGTTTCGCACATAGTGCGCATGAATCTCTTTCTGCATTTTTGAGTTGAAATCGGCTCCATGGGTCAGCCCAAGCCAGAAGGGATATCCGGGTAGCAATGCTTCCCCAAAGACTACCAGGTCACATTTTTCCGATCCCGCTTTTTCAATATAGCTTCTTATTTTCTCCCGGGTTT
>JAOZUK010000096.1 GCA_029938715.1 Bacteroidales bacterium
ATCGTTTTCAGTTCAGATCACGGATACCATATTGGTGAAAAAAACTGTGTCCAGAAATGGCACCTATGGAATGAATCGACCAGGGTGCCGCTAATGATACAGGTCCCAGGATCAAAAAAGGGAGGGGAAACCGTTCAGCATCCCGTTTCCTTGCTGGATCTGTACCCAACCCTGGCAGATTTATGCGGACTGCCAGCAGAGCCTCATGCACCCCTCGGCGGACCTTCACTGGATGGATTTTCCCTTAAATCTCTCCTCGAAGATCCCACCGGCGACATCTGGGACGGACCACCTGTTTGCCTTACTGCCATCAGAGATGCTGACGAGGATCCGCATTTCTCGGTTTGCTCGGAACGCTACCGTTATACATTCTGTGCCAATGGTGAAGAAGAACTATATGATCACAAGGAAGACCCCAATGAATGGACAAACCTTGCAGGTATTTCCGACTACAGGGAAATAGCTAGCCAGCTGAGGCTGGAGATGAAAAAGATCCTGGAAAAAAGTGGCTATAAGCCGGCCCATCCAGGCACAGTCATACCATAATTAGCAAACTATATACGTCATGAAAAAGCGTCTAAGATCTGTATACCCTGTCATCTTACTGCTATTTTTTATGCACTGTTCATGCGACCAGCTGGATCAAAGACAAAATGCATTGTCGCCTGGCATTTCCATGGATAGCCTGAGGGGAAATTTCCTCAATCCTCCCGATGATGCCCGTCCCTGGGTTTACTGGATCAATATGGATGGGAATTTCAATATGGAAGGGATCACTGCTGACCTTGAATCCCTCAGGGATGTGGGCATGGGTGGGGTCCTGTTTATGGAGGTGGACCTGGGCGTTCCCCGAGGGGATGTCCAGTACATGAGTCCGGAGTGGCAGGAGCATATGAAACATGCCATGAAGGAGTGTGAACGGCTTGGACTGGAGTTCTCATTGATAACCGGACCAGGCTGGACCGGTACCGGTGGGCCATGGATGAAGGCGGAACAATCGATGCAACACCTTCTGACCAGCAGTGTGGATGTGAAGGGACCTGTACAGTTTAACCAGGAGTTGCCGGTGCCCGCTTTGCAGGTCTCCAGGTTTCATTTGCAGCAGACTCCCCAGACCCGGCAGGCCATTGACTCCTGGATGGAGGATGTGGCCCTTCTTGCCTTTCCCAAATGCGATCCTTCCATCGAAGATATTTCAGAAAAGGCCCTCTATAACCGGGATCCTTATACCTCCATGGTGGGAGTAAAACCTTACCTTCCTTCAAGAGCCATTCACCCAACTCTCGCGGAAGACCAGACCATCGAGACTGCCACAGTGATCGACCTTACGGGAATGCTGGATGAAAATGGGAGACTTATCTGGGATGTACCCGCCGGAGAATGGACCATATTGAGAATGTGCAGCCGCTCCACCGGTGCCATCTCAAGGCCCGCGCCATTGGCCGGAGTCGGACTGGAGAGCAATAAGTTCGACACTACCGCCCTGAATCATCATTTTGAAGCCTACGTGGGTACGCTCATGGACCTGATGGGTACACGCAACAGAAAAGAGATACCAAAAGCCGGCTGGAATACCCTTCAGTTTGAGAGCTGGGAAATGAGTTCCCAAAACTGGAGCAGCAACTTCAGGGAGGAGTTTAAACAAAGGAGGGGTTATGACCTCTGGACCTACTTGCCTGTGATGTCGGGACGGGTGGTTGAAAGTCCTGAATTATCCGAACGATTCCTCTGGGATTTAAGACAAACCTCCCAGGACCTGATCATTGAATACCATATGGAGCACCTGAAAAAAAAGGCCCATGAAAATGGTTTGGAACTTCATATCGAACCCCATGATATGAATCCCACCTCAGACATGGTGCTGGCCAGTGTGGGTGATGTACCCATGGCCGAGTTCTGGCGCAACCATTTCAATTCGGCATTCAGCGTTCACCAGGCCTCCTCAACTGGCCATATTTACGACAAACCCATTGTGGCTGCCGAAGCCTATACCTCATTTATGACCTGCTGGAACCTCTATCCCTATCAGATGAAGAACCAGGGGGACTGGGCTTTCTCTACCGGCATCAACCGCTTTGTATATGTACGGTTTACACATCAACCCTGGCAGAACCAATTTCCTGGAATGGCTTTTGGCCCCCATGGGATCCACTGGGACCGTACCCAGACCTTCTGGCCCCTGCTAAGCGATTATCATAAGTATATTGCGCGCTGTCAGTATATGCTCAGGCAGGGAGATTTTGTAGCTGATATTTGCTACCTGCTGCCTGAGGGAGCTCCCAATGTATTTGTTCCTCCTCCCTCTGCATTTACTGGGGATAAGTGGACCCCCGACCGCAGGGGATATAATTTCGATGGCTGTCCCCCATCCGCATTAATAGAGATGGCTGAAGTGCATGAAGGAAAAATTGTATTTCCCAGTGGTGCTTCATACCAGCTTCTTGTAGTGCCCGATGTGGAAACCATGACCCCCGAGTTGCTCGAAAAGCTTGAATCACTTGTCCGCCAGGGCGCCACCATGGTAGGTTCTCCTCCATTGAAATCTCCCAGTTTAAGCGGTTATCCTGAATGCGATGGAGTAGTAAACCAGTTGGTGGAAAAGCTATGGGGCGGAACGGAGGTCCCTGCTGATCCAACCAGCCGTAAGTATGGGAAAGGCACCATCCACTGGGGTGGAGTACTCTCACAATCAGATGCTGTCAACTATGCGAAGGATCCTTCACTGGACATCCCTGAGGAAGATCGGGACAATAATTATTCTGAGGGGCTCTTCGGGCATGACGGAACACGCCCTGGCACTCCCTATCCTGACTATGAATCCACAGCCTCCATTCTAAAAGAAATGGAAATACCGAAGAATTTCAGTTCAACCGGTGAAGTGAGATATTCTCAGCTGCACCAAACAGGGAGGGATATATATTTTGTAGCCAACCGGACGGACCATTCCATCACAGATGAGTGCAGGTTCCGGACCAATTTCAGCCATCCGCAATTGTGGGATCCGCTGACGGGTGAAACCAGACCACTTCCGCAATATCATCAAACAGATGGCATCACCTCCATACCCATGAATTTTGAAGCATTTCAGAGCTTTTTTGTAATTTTCAGAGAAGAGACCGGGAGATCGGGAAAAGAATCTGACCCGTCTGAAAACTTTCCTTCCCATTCTACCCTGACTGAACTAACCGGATCATGGATTGTATCTTTTGATCCTGACTGGGGAGGGCCCGAAAAGATAGTCTTTGATCAGCTGGAGGACTGGACCGGAAGGCCTGAAGAGGGGATCAGGTACTATTCAGGAATTGCATCCTACCACAAAACCTTTGAGCTGGATAACCCACCAGATACAGACATGGCATCCCGTATCTACCTTGACCTTGGTGAAGTACACGACCTTGCCGGGATTATCCTGAATAACAAGAACCTGGGAGAAGTTTGGACCGCACCATGGCATATTGATATTACGGATGCATTAATCGAAGGAGAAAATGACCTGGAAATCAGGGTGGCCAACCGCTGGCCCAACCGCCTGATAGGTGACGAATTTATGCCCTATGACGGGGTATCTGACGGGGAGCTTCCTGCATGGCTTTCAGGCGATGAGAAACGGACAAGTGGACGCTATACATTCACCACACTCTCTTGCTATACCAAGGACTCTCCCCTGCTGCCTTCCGGGCTTCTGGGGCCGGTCAGAATAACTGGTACTAAAGAAAACTGAGTATTACTTGATGAAATCCAGGTAATTCTCACGGTTTAACAATTGGACATCTGCCTTGTAGGTCTCGGTCCAGGATTTAGGGATACGTAGTTTTCCTTGTCCCCATTTGATCTCGTACCCGGTCAATACGCCTTGATTCTCCTCAATATAGTCTATTTCAGCTCCTGTGTAGAGTCGCCAAAAATATGAATTCGACAACGATCTGTGATTGCTAAGCCATTTCTGACGTTCGGCAATCACGAAATTCTCAAATAAGGCACCTGTATCATCTCTTTGATCTGGACGGTTCATATTGCCAATTAAGTAATTCCGTATCCCGGTATCCCAAAAGTAGATTTTACTCGATTTCTTAATCTCATTTCTCAAATTCCGACTAAACCCACCTAACCGGAAAAGAACAAAAGCCTTTTCAAATAAACCAATGTATGATTCGACAGTTTCATGGTTCAATTTTAAGGATTGACTCAGCTCATGTATTGAAACCTCAGATCCAATTTGAAATGCCAGTAACTTCAACAATTGATAAGCCTTTTGAATATGCCTGATCTGACTGATCTCAATGATATCCTTCATTAGATATGATTCACTAATCTCTCTTAAGGCTTCATACCTGTCTTCACGATTCGATTGAGTGATAACCTCAGGATATGACCCAAAAACCAGAAAATCGCCAAGAAGGTTCTTAAGTTCAAAAGGATTATACATCGAGGCCATTTCTTCCTGACTCAATGGGAAAAGGGTATATACTCTTTTTCGTCCAGTCATTGGCTCCCCAAGTTTAGTTGCAAGATCAAAAGATGACGAACCTGTAACAACGACGCGTAATGAGGGCAACTCGTCATGAAGAATCTTTAAATGAATCCCCAAATCCGGAATTTTCTGACCCTCATCAATAAAAAGCAGTTCATATCCCTCAACCAATTCCTGCATTTTTTTTAGATCCTGTCCACTGAATACCTCCTGGTAACGGGCTTGATCAGCATTGACCCGTACTGTTTTATAAGGTAGTTCATTGGTGATGTTTGTCAACAAAGAGGTTTTTCCTGTTTGTCTGGCCCCATACAAAACAATAAGCTTCTGCCCCTTAATCAATTCATCCAGAATGCTCTTTCTCAAGTATCTCTTTATCCACATAGATCAAATATCGTGAATTTTTCTGGTTTACCGTGAATATTCACGTGAATATTTATGATTCGACAAAATAATTATACTACTTGGAATCTTTTCTTTTAGGACTATCAGGCAAATAAACCTCATATTTATTTACTTTTAGATGCCCGCTAAGCAGTAACAAAAACCATAAGAAATCATGAATATCGAGGATTGGAAAAAATTGCAGAATGGATCGGATATTCGAGGCGTTGCAATGGAAGGAATCAAGGGAGAAAATATAAATCTGACCCAGGAAGTTGCAGGGCAGCTGGGAGCTTCCTTTGCCACCTGGTTGGATAAAAATGGAAAAGGATTAAAGAAGGTAGCGGTTGGAACTGATTCTAGGATTACCGGTCCGGCTCTAAAGGAAGCTTTCATAAAAGGGCTCAATGATTCGGGGTACGATGTACTGGACTGCGGACTTGCCTCCACCCCTGCCATGTTTATGACCACCATTGCTCCCGAACTTAAGGTGGAGGGGGGAGTGATGCTTACCGCAAGTCACCTTCCCTTCAACAGGAATGGGATGAAATTCTTTACGGAAGATGGAGGATTTGATAAAGGCAACGTTTCTGATCTGCTCCAGATCGCTGCAGAGGGGATCGTTCCGGATACACTCTCTCCAGGTACAGTAACTGAGATTGATTTTATCTCAGAGTATGCCGCCTTCCTGGTGGAAACCATAAGAAAAGGGGTAGATGATCCCAAACAGTATGAGACTCCCCTACAGGGATTAAAGATAATTGTGGATGCAGGCAATGGAGCGGGGGGGTTCTTTGCAGATAAGGTCCTGGTTCCATTGGGTGCCAATGTTCAGGGCAGCCAGTTTCTGGATCCCGATGGTCATTTTCCTAACCACGTCCCTAATCCGGAAGATGGAGAGGCCATGGCCTCCATATGTGATGCGGTCGTCAGGGAAAAGGCTGATCTGGGCATCATCTTCGATACAGATGTGGACCGGGCAGCCATTGTGGACGCGCAGGGAAATGCCATCAACCGGAACGATCTGATTGCACTAATCTCATCGGTGATCCTTGATGAACATCCTGGTTCGGTGATTGTTACCGATTCCATTACCTCGGCCGGACTCAAGTGGTTCATAAGCGATCATCTTCAGGGAATCCATCACAGGTTTAAAAGAGGGTATAAAAACGTAATTAACGAATCATTGCGTCTCAATGAAAAGGGCGAAGAATCATGGCTGGCCATTGAGACCTCCGGACATGCGGCCCTAAAGGAGAACCATTTCCTGGATGATGGCGCCTACCTGGTAGCCAAACTGCTGATCCAGATGGCCAAAATGAATCAACAGGGTAAAACACTCAGCAGCCTTATTGAGGTATTGCCCCGCCCGGTTGAAGAGGGTGAATTCAGACTCACCATTCAGACGGAAGAGTTTGGGAACTATGGGACGAAGGTCCTGGATGAATTGAGCCATATGATAGAATCTGAATCAGGCTGGACCCCTGAAACACCCAATTATGAAGGGATTCGGATACGATGCACTGGCGAAGACGAGGATGGCTGGTTCCTGCTCAGGATGTCACTTCACGATCCTGTGATGCCCCTGAATGTGGAGTCCAATATCCGGGGCGGTGTGGCTGCCATCTCAGAGCGACTGCTGCAATTACTCAAACCATTTGAACAACTGGGACTAGATGCCCTGAAATAGACCTTAAGAAATCATGAACCGCTTCTCTCTTCTTATAATCCTCCTGGCAATGGGCACATATGCCTATACCCAAAATCCCATCTCCCCTCCCGGAGTTTATATTGCCGATCCTGCCGCCCATGTTTGGGAGGACGGGCGGCTTTATGTGTATGGTTCTCTAGATGAGACCACCGATTATTACTGCTCCCACCGGCACCATGTGCTCTCCACCGACAATATGCTGGACTGGACCCTTCACCGTGATGTCTTTGCATCAAAGGGAGAGAATGATCAGGTTGCCTATAGCGACTCTTTGTTATATGCTCCCGATTGCCAGTACCGCAATGGAACCTACTATCTCTACTATACGCTGGCAAGCCCCGAACAAACCGAGGGAGTAGCCACCTCATCAAATCCTGAAGGACCGTTTATAAATGGAAGAGATATCGATTTATATGGTATCAATCAGATCGATCCGGCAGTTTTTATTGATGACGATGGTACAGCTTACTATATCTGGGGGCAGTTCACAGCTAAGATGGCTAAGATGAAACCCAATATGATAGAGATCGATTCGGCCACCATCACAGATAATGTACTTACTGAAGATGAGCACTTCTTTCATGAGGGAGGATACCTGGTCAAAAGAGAGGGGATGTACTATTTTATCTATGCACATATGGGTCGTGCCGGCAGGGCCACCTGCATTGCCTATGCCACCAGCGATTCGCCCATGGGCCCTTACAAATATGGAGGCGTGATTGTAGATAATGATCACTCAGACCCCGAGGTATGGAACAACCATGGATCCATCGTAGAATTCAACGGACAATGGTATGTCTTTTACCACCGTTCAACACATGGCAGCGTGATGATGCGCAAGGCCTGTGTAGAACCTATTTGGTTCAATGCCGATGGCAGTATCGATGAAGTGGAGATGACCTCACAGGGTGCCGGTCCGCCACTCCAAGCCGCCTCAAAGATCGATACTGAACGGGCCTGCCTGCTATATGGGAATGTGAGAATCGAGGCAATCGCATCCGATAATGAGGCACTCATGAAGATCCGGGATGAAGATGCCGCATGCTACAAATACATCAATTTTGAAGGTGGAGTTTCAGAGGTCTCCATCCGGGTAAAACCGGGTAAAGATGGCAGCAGGATTGACCTTGTTCTCGACAGACCGTGGAAACCGTCGGTATGTACCGTCGAGGTACCTGCTAGCAATCAGTCCGAAGAGTGGATTATCCTGAAAGCACCTGTGTCCAATGCAACCGGAGTGCGAGAGCTCTGGCTTAAATTTTCAGGAGAGGGCGAGAATCTTTTCGATGTAGACTGGTTGCAGTTCCACAAGGATTAAGCTGTGTCCCGCATTACTCTCAGATTCGTGCGATCTAATAAGTCCCGAATCAAAGAATGCAAGAAATGTAATCTTTCAATAACCGGCTATTGAGAGTTCGCTTTAACAGTCTCTTTTGCAAGAATTACTTCATTATGAAGTACTTTCAACAGTGAATCGGCCTGATGACTACCCAGATCAGCAGTTCTCTGAAGATCCAGAATAGCACCCTTTTGGTCGCCGCAATTATACCTGGCTAACCCTCTGTGATAGAATGTAAATGCACAATTCGGGCATAGTACAATGGCCTTGTTGTAGAGCTTTATAGATTTTTTGTATTTACCTTCTTTCAACAATTTATTGGCCTTTACCGCATACAACTGGGCATTTTTATACATTTCACTTCCTTCATATTTAAAAACAAAGGCCATCTCCTTTTCCATGGTCACAGCTTGACCATCTTTAGTACCAGGGGTCCACATACCACTGCTGGCTTTTACCGCTTTTATCACGGCATCATCATATTCAGGACAAACACTATTGACAACCAGAACATCAGACAGGGTTCCATTTGGTAGGATTTCAAATTTAATAACTACAGTTCCTTCTATCCCCGTTTTATATGCATTTTTCGGATAGATAAGGTTTTCCCGTAAGAATTCATTAATGTCAACTGTCTCATTAATCCCTTTAAACGTAGGTTCCAGGACATTCATTGTGCCTGGTTCTTTGAATTCATCTTCATACTGAGCAAAAGCAAATGAAGAATAGAATGCGAATACTAACATTAGAAAGAAAGATCTCATGACAAAAATTTTTAATAGTTAAATTTTTTAAGCGCACTTTACCTGAACAGGTATCATTTCTTAAATGGAGAAAATGATGTCAGGTTGAAGAGGGAAGTTTTCAGTACCTGTTCTGTTTGAGATAAAATTACGTTTCCGGAGAGGGAGAAATCTATCGGTTATATTCCAATATCTGACACATTTGAATCATTTGGGCACTGAGCTCAACGATTGTTCTGTTTGATATAAGCTGTGGGAGTTATTCTGTATAACTCGCGGAAGCATTTACTAAAATAGGATTGGTGAAGGTATCCAACCTCGAGCATCACCTGGTTGATGTTGGTGTGACCCGACCGAAATAAACCAGCCGCTTTCTTTAGCCTGAGATTTCGAATTAACTCATTGGGACTGTAGCCGGTAACTGCTTCAATTTTTCTGTATACCTGTGAACGACTCATATGCAGTTTAGAGCTCAGTTGTTCAATCTTAAAGTCCGGGTCTGAAATATGCTGATCTAAAATGTCATTGAGCCCTTTCAGGAACAGATCCCTCGGGGAAGATACCATCGCGCCATGTTCTGAGGCAAATTGCGTTCTGAATTTCTCTCTTAAGCGAACCCTTTGCTCCAGCAGATTCCTTATCCGGACTTTCAGCTCCTCAGTATCAAAAGGTTTGATGAGGTAATCATCCACTCCGGTTTCCAGACCTTCCAGTTTGCTCCCCCTGTCTGCCCTGGCAGTCAACATAATGACCGGAATGTGATTTGTTATCTGATCTGATCTCAAGCGTTTGCACATCTCTATTCCATCCATCTCGGGCATCATCACATCACTGATGATCAGATCAGGGATGCTTTCTATTGCTTTCTGAAGGCCAATCTTACCATCCTCAGCTGACAGGATCCGATAATTGGATTTAAGATTATCTATGATGTAATTTCTCAGATCCGCATGATCTTCAACAACAAGGATCACAGGCATCCCGCTGAATAGTTCAAGGGATATATCTTTGTTGAATTCCAAAGACTCTTTTTTACTGGGAACTGATTCAAATTCGACAATTCCTGAATCAGGATTTTTTTTGGGAGTATCTACCACAATCTCTTCCTCTCTAAAGTCCTCTTCCAAATAGGGTACCCTCACTGCGAATGTGCTTCCTTTACCGATTTCACTTTCAACATGGATCTCACCCCGGTAAAGCTCCACCAGTTCTTTGGTTAGCGCCAGACCAATCCCGGTCCCTTCGACCTCCCTGGTATTGGAATCACTGACCTGGTAGAACCGGTCGAATACCTTATTCAGTTTCTCAGCCGGAATCCCTTTCCCGGTATCCGATACTCTAAACTCAAGAAACTCTCTGTGGGTATCCCCTGGCATCTCCATAAACTGAAGCTTTACCTCAATTTTGCCACCTGCACTGGTAAACTTGAATGCATTGGAGATCAAATTGGTAAGTATTTTTTCAAGTTTATCTCTATCGAAGAGTATCAAATGGTTTGTTCCCGGCAGGAACATTTCATATTTAATCCTTTTGCTCTCCGCAAGAGAAAGAAATGAGAGTGACAGGGTTCTGACAAATTCCTCAACATTTCCCTCAACTACCTTAAGTTTGACAGAGCCGGTCTCCAGTTTTGAAATATCAAGCAGCTGATTGATAAGCCCGTGAAGTCTTTTGGAATTCCGATGTATGGTGGTGGCCAGATCCCGGCTTAACTCTATTTTTTTGGTTCTTCTCTTCATCAGGTCTTCAATGGGGCCAAGTATAAGGGTCAAGGGGGTACGAAATTCATGGGAGATATTGGCAAAGAACCTGGATTTCATGTGATCAATTTCCTCTACCTTCTCTTTTTCAATTCTTTCAATTTCAAGTGCATTCCGAAGCCTCGCCCGGTTTAAAAACCAGCGCCGGTACAAAAGGGCAATACTTAACAGTACAGAAGCATAGACAATATACGCCCACCAGGTAAGCCAGGGAGGTGGATGGATAATAACCCAAAGCGTTGCACCCTCCATGTTCCAGGCTCCGCTGTAGTTTGAACTGATCACCCTGAATATATATTTTCCCGATTTCAGGTTTGCATAGGAAGCAGAATTCCTGGTACCAGAGGCAATCCAATCCTCGTCTAAACCTTCCAGCCTGTATTTATACTTATTGCTTTCCGGTTGTATATAATTCAACGCAGCAAATTCAAATGATAGGTAATTTTGATTGTAGCGCAGATCTATCTGATCCGTAAGGCTAATTGTTTGCTTTAGAACTGAATTCTTCGAAGGTTTTACCGTTTGATTTTGAATTTTTAGCTCAGTAAGTTTAACCGGTGCATTATTCTGTCGACTAGAAATGCTGTCCGGATGAAAGGATATCAATCCCCTGGTGGTTCCGAAAAACAACTCACCTTTATCATTCCTTGCACTACTCTCGTAAAAGAATTCGGTACCTGACAGATTATCCTTAAACGAGAAATTGGTGAAAGATTTGCTCATCTTGTTAAATTGTGATAATCCATTCTCTGTACCCAGCCATAGATTTCCATTGCTATCCTCCTGTATACAAAGGACCTTGTTATTGGTTAAACCATGGCTTGTATTATACATGCTTATTTCAAATTCAAGATTATTTGAATCCTCCCCCCCCTTTTCTTCTAATCGCAAAAGTCCTGCCCCATTTGTGCCTATCCATAAAACTCCGGTGCTATCCATATAGGCATTAGACGCTTTTAGAAGACTTTCTATTTCCTGGCTTCCTGCATCTGGTATATAGGGTATCACATTGGTGGGCATTACCTCATTTTCAGACACCCGGATAAATGGGGGTAGGATCTTAAATAATCCCGACCACCCAGTGGCCAGAAGTGATTTTGCTTCAGTTTCAAAGCGTATGATCGCCCCCCCTTTTACAGAATCGAGGATTCCGGGATTGGGAACCAGATGAATCACTTTGCCTTTTTCCCTGTCAAAGTAGACCGGAGTTTGAAACATGGATCCAATCCATAGGCGTCCAAGGCTATCCTCGAAAATATGATAAAATCCTGGTCCTCCAATAGTTGCTGTATCGAATCCTTCGGGTAAACCACTGGCCACACAAGTTATCTGCGTGTCTGTCAGGCCTAATTTATATAATGATCTGTCTCCAGAAACCATCCAGAGCAAGTCATTTTGATCCCTATAAAATGTAAGAACATTTTCAGAATCCGCTGAAGGGACTTTGTTATTTGTTTCGTTTAATAGATATTTTCTGAAGGACCTGGTATGGGTATTAAGATTATACAATCCACTCTGGGTTCCGATCCATATACTGTTCAAATTCTCAATGCTTATACACTGCACAGAAGTATGTGCCATTGGATCAGGGTCATAAACCTTAAGATGACTTCGCCTCTCAATCAGTTTATTGATCCCATCAACGGTGAAGAACCATAAAGTTCCCGCATTGTCTTCCATAACCTGATCTGCTGAATAATAACCTAACAAATAGTCCTTAAAGCCTGTAGTTAAGATGTTTTGGTCATATTGAGAATAATCATCGTATTTTTCCAATACTGGCTGAAAGAATAGAAGCTCCAACTGTTGGTTATATTTATAAATGCCGTTTGAAATCCTGATCCAAATATTACCGCGGCTATCTTCCGCGACTTCTGTTGTTTTAGCATCTTCTATCTGGTTGAGATTTCCTAGATTGTCCACATATCGGTCACATGTCAGATTATCCCTGTCAAATAGGAATAATCCGCAATCCGTTGTAATCCAGAACCTGCCTGATCTGTCTTCCAGCATGGTTCTGATTCTACATGATAATTGGGCAATATACTCTATGGACTCGGCGTCTCTTTTGATCCTGGATAGACAATTATATCCATTTATTAGCCAAATGGTACCAGAATTATCTTCATATATGCTATTAACCCTAGTAAAAAAATTGTTCTCCTCCATAATTTTATCCGGACCAAGCGTATAGTTTTTAAAAGTCTTTGTGGATTTGTCAAACCGACTGATGCCCAAATCTGTACCAAACCAGATGAAACCCTGACTATCCTCTAACAGAGAACGAATCGTATTATCTGGGAAACTGTAAATGATCGAGGTATCAAGGAAACTACTCCGAGTTCCAGATTCAGACATATAACGTTTGAATGTTTCTGTGGATGGATCATACCTGTTTAAACCGAACCATGTGGCAATCCAGATAAATCCATCCCGGTCCTCTATGATCTTATAGATCAAATCAAAAGAAAGGGAGTTTCGATCAGATGGATCATGTCTGAACATTTTCAAACTTCGTCCGTCATATCTGCAAAGACCACTTCTGTTTGAGCCAAACCACATAAATCCGTCACTATCCTGGAGCATGCACGTACCATAGAATCCTGACAACTCTCCTGTCAATGGGATGGTTTCGACAATGTATTCCTCGGGCTGAGATTGGCTGTATCCCGGTTTCAGAGCAAACAACAGCATCCACGCAAATAAAAGACGGGGGCATTTATTATGGCAATAATGCTGAGGCATTGCATATTTATCTTACATAAAGCTATGCAATGACTTGAAGAATGTCAAGTAGTTGGCAGGATCCTTTATGCTGCCTCATCAAGCATCGCCTGGATGAATACACTTATCGGCATAGAGAAGGAGCTTTCTTTGTTAAAATCGCTTGCAACCTCAATAATAAGACTAGTTCTGCTCATCTATTCCCAATACTGTCATTAGTAAAAAGTTAAGACTTCTACTATAATCCAGCTCATCGTATTCAAGTCCAACTCTTTTGATGTTCGAATAATAATCTTTAAGTCGTTTGTAATAGTTTTTCTCCAGCTGAACAGAGCTTGCTTTTTGTCCAATTTTTTCAATCAAGAACCATTTCTCAATCAACCGGGCAGTTCGACCATTACCATCCTGAAAAGGATGAATCTTAACAAAAACTAAATGCACCAGTGCAGCATAGTAAAACACCTCGAATGGGTTC
The DNA here is from genome assembly GCA_029938715.1 of Bacteroidales bacterium. Lineage (GTDB taxonomy): Bacteria > Bacteroidota > Bacteroidia > Bacteroidales. The sequence goes on from JAOZUK010000096.1 coordinate 13,608, forward strand.
AAATCCGATCTTATCAGGATTTCAGTATCATGGAATAACTTGTCTAATTCTTGTTTTACGATCTCAGGGTTGGCTGCAACATACTCAATCTTGTCATCACTGTTAATTACAAACATAGGATTTTTGCGTATCAATCCTTGTTGACTCTTAGGTAAAAGACTTGAACTCAGGGTAGAATGAGCTTCTATGACATTCTTCAGGTTAAGATGATTTGTATCTATAAAATCATAGGCTAAATATAAATCATCAGCCTTACTGGTATAATCAGATCTGAACTTTACTTTAAGGAATTTGTGCTTAAAATAACTGTCGAATTCAATGTCTTCTCCCTCAATCTTTGATGAGTAAACAGATGATACTGACTTATAGAATTGAAAATAGTCAACAGGCAATTCAACTTTCTCTATTTTGTCAATCTTATCCAAAGGTGATTCATGGACCACTTTCGTGTAATCATCAAGAAGCTTGTCTGTCAAAATTCTGAAATCCATGCCATCGTCATTTATTCACATGGTTGATAATCCACTAAAAATAGGCAAAGGGAGCCGGAATATCAAACCCATTCTTCGAAAGCAGTCGAGAATGCCCCAAAAGGGGAAATAATCGCAACAGGAACTTGCATCAGTGATTAATTATGATATTTTCCTGTATTACAATCCTTTAAGATTTGAATAAAAACAGGTAATGGCTCGCGGAATACTATATTCTTTGTATCTTTTACTTAGTTCTGAACTATATCAATATTTAGTTGATCTATCAAAGTTGAATTGAGCTCTCAATAAACAAAATGAAGGAAATATGATTTTTCACGATTGGCAGGAGAAAAGTGAAGACTTACAAATATCCAGTTCGTTATTATGGGAGTACGATCTGTCAGATTTCCCTTGGCATGACATGCGAACTACAGTTATGCAGCGTGTTATTGAAAGGGGTTGGATGGATGATTTTTATGCTGCAATCAGAATCTATGGAGGAATTAATAATGTGAGGGATATTATTAAAGATATTCCGTCTCTTTCAGATAAGGATATGACATTTGTCTTTACAGTTTTTGATTTAGTAAAAGAGGACTTGAAATGTTACACACGGAAACTATCAAGGGAGAGACATTTGAGTTACTGATTGCTTTAATGCAAGATGAACGGCTTTCTGATTTTAAACTTGCTGGTGGAACATCTTTGGCATTATATCTTGGACATCGAATAAGCATTGATTTTGCTTTGTTTACAGAAAAATCTTTTGATGCTGCTACCGTTGAAAGACACTTAATTGAAATGTATGATTTTAAAGGTGATTTTCTTGAGAGAAATACAATAAAAGGATCCATAAATAATGTAAAAGTTGATTGCATTACACATAATTATCCGAATGTCTATGAATCGCTGATAACGAAGGAGGGTATCAGGTTATATGGAATTAAGGATATTGCAGCAATGAAATTATCAGCAATCGCTGATGATGGAACACGGTTGAAAGACTTCATAGATATAGCTTATTTATCAACAAAACTATCGTTGTCTGCCATGCTAAAAGCTTACCAACAGAAGTATAGAAATTCAAACCCGATCAGACCTCTAAAAGGACTGACATATTTTAAAGACGTTAACTTCAGCGAACCTATTCAAGTGATACAAGGAAAGTACAATTGGGATAAGATTGAAAAACGATTGCACATGATAGTAAAAAATGAGAATGATGTCTTTCCTTCCTATCCTCTAACCTGAACCAATTGCCATATCCCAATTTCAGGGCAAACAACAACACCCACACAAGCAAAAAATGAGAGAATGGCTTATGGCAATATTGCTGAGGCATTGCATACTTGCCTGCCTCGTCTACCTCATTCTGCGGAAGAACTCCTCTGTTAAAGGATGCATCCAAAAAAACTGAATGGGAATATCAGGATAAGCTTCTGTAAATACCTTATATCTGCCGGTTTTATTTTGGGTATTGCTAAACTTAGCTTCTATAGCAATGGGTTCTGCACCGCCATGTATCACAAAATCCACTTCATTGCCCGCTGAAGTACGCCAGTAACGGATCGAATCAAATTCATATTTCTCGATCAACCACCTGAAAACAGAATTCTCCCAAAGTTCACCTTTATCCATACTGGATGTAAGAGTTTGAAAATTGTCCAATAAACAATTCTTCATCCCGTTATCCAGCAAAAAAA
>JAOZUK010000292.1 GCA_029938715.1 Bacteroidales bacterium
GCAAGGCGTAGCATTTCCTCCGAGGAAACAGCCATTTCCCTGATATACTGATCCGGATGAAAGCGCCTGTGCGCCAGCTTCTTGAAATAAGGAGCTACCTGATCTGCAATATTGAAGCCCGGATCAATGATCTGTCCATCACCCTGCAGTAAAAGCAAAGCCCGTCCAAGTAAATATAAGTCGGAGGGTATGACCAGGTTGTTTCGTGGGAAGAAATCCACCATGCTGGAAAAGAGCTCTGCCATGTCCAGGTTCTCCAGCGACTGGTGGAAGTAAAGATCCACCAGTTCGGTCACCTGCAGTTCAAGGCTTCTTAAGTTTACCTCTCCCGTAGTGTCACAAATTTTCAAAATGTTCCGGGTGATCTTCTCATAATCCCGGTTGATTGCCCCCATGGCCATACTGGTCACAAGCTCACCTGTACTCCGGCTAAGTGTACCCATCATCCCGAAATCCAGGAAACAGATCACGTTATCCGATAATATAAGAAGGTTACCCGGGTGTGGATCTGCATGAAAAAAACCGAATTCAAAGATCTGCTTCAGTTCCAGGTCTATGCCCCGCTGAGCAATGAGTTTCGTGTCCAGACCCAGTTCCCTGATCCGATCCGCATCCGTGATCTTGGTCCCTTCAACATACTCCATCGTAAGCACCCTGGCCGTACTCAACTTCCGATAACAGGCCGGAACATAAATAGCGGGGTCTTTACGCATATTGTTCCCGAAACGCTCCAAATTGCTGGCTTCCGTTGAGAAACTCAATTCCTTGTGGATGCTCAGGTCAAATTCTCTGACAATACTTACAAGGTTCGAATTTGAGAGATCGGACACATGTTTCTCCAGGGCATGCGCCAACTGACTCAGTATTTCCAGGTCAGAATCGATTATGCGCCTTATGCCAGGCCGCTGCAGTTTCACGGCCACCTCTTCACCCTCTTGCGTAGTAGCTCTGTGTACCTGTGCAATAGAGGCTGAGGCTATTGGAGTGGAAAAGAATTCACTGAACAATTCATTCACCTTCCTGCCCAGCTCCTTTTCTATAAGTTCCACTGCTTCCTCCTGCGAGAAAGGCGGGACATCGTCCTGAAGCTTTTTAAGCTCTTCAACCAGGTCAACAGGGATCAGGTCACCCCTGGTGCTCAGGATCTGTCCGAATTTAATATAGGTGGGGCCAAGATCCTCAAACGCCAGGCGTACCCGTTCCCAACGGCTGAGCCTCATCACCGAATCCTCCGGGCTTTTCAGACTGACTTTCTTGCTCAGTGGACCCAGCAGGTCAAAACCCGATTGAGAGATAAGGTCATAGAAGCCATACCTGGAAAGGACCCTGAGGATCTCCAGGTAGCGCTGGCTATGACGGTAGGTCTTATGAACAGCCTGTAATCCGGCCATTATTTAGCAGATTTCTTCCGGGTTCCGGGGCCCTTGTTTGCACGCTGCAACTTCTGGATCTCCTTTTTCAGATCTTCCACATCTTCTTTGGTGGACAGACCCATCCGATCCAGTTGCCTGGCAATGCGCTCATCAACCTTCTCTTCCAATTTTTGCCTGATCTCTTCAGACTCTTTGAGCAGCTCCTCTGCCAATTTCTTAGCCTCCTCTGTGGTCATATTGGCCTCCTCGGCGCTTTTCTTAGCATATTCCAGAATCTTCTCATTAGTAAGCAGGGCCATTCCGATACCTGTCATTACTCCTTTTTTAATTTGTTCTAACATCACTCCTTTTTTTTATTTGATTCTCAATTCTTTTGATTATTAATTCATAATTGTTCATATAGGTCCGGGCTATTTCCTTGCCCTCATTTATGTATTTCTTTGTAGCTTTTACTGCCGATACTTTTTCAAATGTGTTTGGATGGGACAGGCCTTCCAGCAATACATACTGGATACGTTTCCCTTCCGCCTGAAAATAAAGGTTAATATAGGTCTCTACCCCAAATCTGATCTCCCGGATATCTTCCAGGATCGGAAGAAGGTCCTTCCGAAACATGGCCCGCTCTCCTGTAAGGGATTTAAAAGGATTGATCCTGTAATCGATCATGGTCTCACGGGGCTGTCCCAGTACCATATCTGCCCTGCCCTGCCTCATGGGTTCAAGCAGACTTGTAAAATGCTGCCGGGTGATGTTGCTCAAATCAGCATCAAAGAACAGAATTACTTCGCTGTCACAATGCTCTACTCCATGTACCATGGCCCAACTTTTCCCCTTGTTCTCAGGAAGCAGCTCAAGTCTGAACCTGTAGCTCTTTTTCAATTCCTTCAGCACAGCTACAGTTTGGTCGATAGATCCATCATCCACCACCAGCACATCAGCCATAGGATTATATTCACAGCAAGCCTTAATGACCTCTGCAATTGTCTGCTCTTCATTATATGTACAGATGATTATACTTACACTCTTCATATTCCTGTTTTATAATTTGTCCAATACTTCCCTGGCTGCCCTTCTTCCGGTCTCCACCTGTTGTTCGGCCCTGTAGAAGTCGTAGAAATTACAGGAGTCACGGGATACATTTATCAATACCTCCGGGGAGAACTGCTCGATCTTTTCCTCGGCCATGCGCAGGGTCATCAGCTCAAAGCTTCGGCTGATCAGGGAGAAATAGCCCAGTTTGTCTTTGGCGGAAGACGAAGCAGGGATAATGTGCTTGTAGAATTCCTTGATCTTCTTCTGATACAAAGCCTGCTTTTTGATCTCCTCCTGCGTTTGCTCAGGCTTTACCGGAGGGATATCTGCATTCACATGAACGACCACCATGATGTCTCCTTCGCTACGCTCCACATAAGACATGGGAACATTGTTCAGAAGCCCACCGTCCACCAGCAGGCGACCCTCTTCCTTTATCGGGGTGAATATAGTGGGAATGGATATGGAAGCCCTGATGGCATGATACAGGCTCCCGCTTCGATATACTACTTCTTCCTTGCTCATCAGGTCTACTGCTACAGCAGCATAAGGAAGGGGGAGCTCTTCAATGGGCATATCCGGAACATATTCCTTCATTTTCTTCAGGACCCTGTCTCCTTTGATCAGGCCCTGCCTGTTCAGGGTGAAATCCACCAGCCGAAGGACCTTGTTCCTGTCCAGGGAATACAAAAAATCCTTTAGCTCATTAAGCCGCCCTGTGGCATATACACCCCCGATAAGTGAGCCCATGGAGGTGCCTGCTATGGATGTAATTTCGCAGCCCCGGCTTTCAAGTTCCTCGATCACCCCGATATGAGCGATCCCCCGGGCTGCTCCACCAGAAAGTACCAGTGCTATCTTTTGTTTCTCTTTTAATGTCATTGCTGTTGGTTTTTAGTTCGCCTTTGCCAGTACAAAATCCTTGGGATTCCTGCCCTTGACACCGGCATACATTTCATTGATCTGTGCGATCACTTCATCGTAATTATCCAGTTCGTGAATGATCCCTTTGATTCCCATCTTCTTCTTTTCATAATCAAGGTAGGTCACCACAATGGGTACTTCTGCCTTTACTGCCATATAGTAAAAGCCTTTATTCCAGTCATCTACCTTGTAGATGCGTCCCTCAGGGGAGATCACCACATGGAGCTCATCCGCATTTTTCAGAATATCTGCAACCTGATAAATGGCGTTCTTGCCTTTGACTCCACGCACTGCTATGGAACCAAACTTCTTCATTACCAGGCTCATGGGAAAAAAGAACAGTTCCTTTTTAGAAAGGAATAGATACTTTATCCCCAGCTCATTAAAGCCCAACTTTCCATAGAAGGCATCAATATGCGCAGTATGTGGAGCAAAAATGACAATGGATTTTTTCTCCTCCGGAAACTCTCCATCTATCTCCAGGCCAAACTGGGTCAATACATTACCACCTGTCGTTTTCATGTCAAAACCTTTGTTCTATTCTTATTATACTATTTATGTTTTTAAGTCAGTATTTGGGTAAAAAAATTAGCTCATCCCCTTGGTCAGCATTTTGGTCATCCCCTCAATATGCGGAAGATATTGCTCATACTTTCCCTGAATGTACAGAGGGATCTCCAGCCCCTTCAGGATCATAATGAAGACATCACTCAATACTTCAGCATCAACCTCAATATGAAACTCTCCTTGTTCCACACCTTCATTTATGATCTTCGTGAGCCTGAACTTTTCCCATTCATCAAAATCATTTCTGACATCATTCATGAACTCGAAATGATCTATATCCCCGGGGATCAGGGTCTCATGGTAATTCGTGCAATTCTGCAAGGTGTCCATTCGGGTCATCAGGTACTTGACCAGTTTCTTCTCAGCCGATGATTCTTCATCATTTACTATTGGGGATAATTGAAGCTTAACATCTCCGATCTCATTTTGCACAACTTCTTTGAAAAGATCTTCCTTACTGGAAAAATGATAGTACAGGGACCCCTTGGCCTTCCTGGCGATCTTGGCGATCTCATCCATGGAGGTTTTCTGAAAACCAAAGCGCCCAAAGAGCCTGTCGGCTACACTTACGATCTTATCCCTGGTTTCGTTTATTCT
>JAOZUK010000806.1 GCA_029938715.1 Bacteroidales bacterium
TCCATTTCAGAACAATCATGACTATCTTTGGTTTAATAACCTACGAAAGAACATTCTACAAAAATACACATACTAAAGAGTCGTACTGCCATGTTGACTCATTCCTGGGTCTTCGAAAATATGATCACTTTGATCCATATATCAAATCTTTAGTGGTAGAAGCCTCATGTGACACATCTTTCGCGGCAGCAGGAAGACATATTTCTGCACTTATTGGAGAAAGAGTAGCTTTAGAACAAGGACTCCTCCGGATATCAAGACAGACAGCCAGAGCCTTTACAAGGGACAATGTAATCTCACAGATTAAACCAATACGCAAGAAGATCACTCCGGAAATATTGTATATCATGTTTGATGAGAAATTCATCCACACACAGAACAATAACAAAAAGGATGTAATGGTGCGCCATGCAGTCATCTTTGAAGATATTCAACCAGCGAAAAATCACAGATGGCGATATACCTTGGTTAATAAGCATGTTATGGCATCTTCCGGGACAGGATTCAACAATGAAATTCTTGACTATATATATGATGTTTATGATATCAAAGACATAAAACGTATTTATGTACTTGGTGACGGAGCCGGTTGGATAAAGAACTCTGTCGGAGAATTCAAACTGGAGGGAAACACTGCACTTTTTGCACTAGATAAGTACCACTTCAAACAAGCACTTCGCCTGATTACACTTGATGATGAATTAAGCGACACAGGGTTGGAACATATACTAGCTGATGAGAAAGAGTCATTCATTGAACTTTGCAATACACTTGCTGTTGAGAATGACCACAGGGAAAAAACCATAACTGAAAAAAGAGATTACATCCTGAATAACTGGGCCGCCATCAGATTAAGTTATCATGAAAACCTCAGTTGCTGCATGGAGGGACAGATTTCTCATAATCTTGCAGCATTGTTCACTTCACGTCCCAAGGGTTATTCGCTTACAACAATCAGCAAGTTACTAAAAAGCAGAATTGCATTAAGAAACGGTTTAAACATACGAAAGTTGTTCTTGAACAATTTCAATTGTAGTGAAGAGAAAGTCATTGGTAAAGAACACTATGATTTTTCAATCTTTGATTTCACGTATAAACAATTGAACCAATCAGTCAAAACAGGAACAGTAAACATACTTAAGAATTTCCAATGAAAGAACCACTAGAGATTAGGTGCCTGTTTTGCCATACATAGAAATGAGTTTCAGTTAAGCTTGCTATGCTTTTTTAAATAATTCATGCAACACAGCAAGCGCTAGCACATGAAGA
>JAOZUK010000807.1 GCA_029938715.1 Bacteroidales bacterium
AGTGGAAAGTATAAAGTTAAAATGCATAATAGTTATAGGTAGACAAAAAAGTGATAGTGAAAGTTGCATACGAACATAGAGTAGGAGGATTATTTCTTGGTATACTGGTCTCGACCACGGTAGGCGTGAGGGCGCAGGATCCCGAATTTTCCCAGTTCTATGCCAATCCACTCTATTTAAATCCTGCCATGGCAGGTGTGGAGGGAACCGCCAAGGTCTTCCTGGGTTACAGGAACCAGTGGCCGGGAGCCACAAATCCCTACTCCACCTACCAGGCATCCTATGAGCAATATCTTGAACCGCTCCAGGGAGGTATTGGTATACATGTGATGAACGACAGGCAGGGTGGGGGCGTATTTAATACCATCTCCCTGGATGCGGTCTATTCCTATCATCTGCAAGTATCACGGGAATTAATGGTAACAGGAGGTATACAGGCATCCATGGGTCATCGCAACATGAGTCCCGTTGGCCTGGTTCTTCCCGACGAACTGGCAGGAAATCCTGTGACTACCCTCACCGGTTATTCCAGGATATATCCCGATTTTTCAGTGGGATTTGCTGGATTCTACAGGAACTTATTTGGCGGCGTGGCTGTACACCACCTGCATCAACCCTTTACAGGAGCCTCTGACAATCCAAATACCCGGTTGTCCAGGAAATTCACTGCTCATGTGGGGGCCATGATTCCTATCTATGAGAAACGTTTGGGAAAAGAGGTATTACAAGTCTCCCCCAACCTGGTTTTCATACAGCAGGATACTTATCAACAGCTGAACTACGGACTTGAGGTAGTCTATAGTAACCTTCTGGGCGGAGTCTGGTTTCGACAGGATCTGATGTTTTCCTATGGAACCGCAATCTTCTCAGTGGGCTATGGAAATGACCAGTTCAGGGTAAGATACAGTTATGATGCCAAACTCTCTGCGCCCGATGTGCACATTCCAAGCCTCGGATCGCATGAAATTTCTATGGTGATAATTTTTGAAAACATTAATAAATCAAACAAACACAGGGCAATAAAGTGTCCTAAGATTTAGTTACTTTTGTAGAAGTTTAAATTATTAGTCGAGTTAAAAACTAGAAAAACAATTAGCCATGAAAATGATGATGAGACTGATCCCGGTAATACTTATTACGCTGATGGCCTGGGGATGTGGTAGCAAAGATGTTACCTCTTCTGGCAAAGTCTCAACAACCACCGGATGGGAGTATAACAATCCCGAAAACGGAGGTTTTGAAGTAATGACTGCAAGTGAACAGGCGA
>JAOZUK010000808.1 GCA_029938715.1 Bacteroidales bacterium
TCACCCACTACCCCTGTTTTCCGCAATGCAGCACCCTGGACGTATTTCCAGATGATATGGAGACGGCCGCCAAAGAATTGGCTATGGCATAATCAACATATCTTGCTCTGACTCAGAGATCGCATTACAAAGAACTGGCCTACTCTTGAATTTGCGCTAATGTTTACATAATTTGTTAACCAGATACGAATACTTTCCGAATAATGTAAATTTATTACTATATTAATAGCATGAAAGTAATTAAATCCACCACTGGAGAACACTTTCAAGTGAATATAGATTATGTGGAAGATGAAGACTATAAGAGCGTGTCTAAAAGAAGGTATTTCTTTGATTGGAAAGAGGAGAAAGATCATGAAGTATATGAACTCTCTATCAAGAATTCATCCGATATCCTGGGACTTGTATCCATTGAAAGGATTCCGGACGAATGGAGGATTCATATTAGGCTTTTGACAGTATCGAGCGAAAACAAAGGCCGCAATAAGATATTTGAGAACATTGCAGGTAACTTGATCACTTTCGTCTCAAAAATCGCCCTGAGGGAATATGGAGAGCTTGCCTGTGTATCCTTAAAGCCCAAAGATGCTATATCCCGGCATTATATGGATAAATATGGCATGAACAGGACAGGCCTGACCTTGATCGTTGAAATTTCAGAAATTCTGGATTTGATTAACACATATGACCATGAGTAGAAAGAAAAAGAGTATTGGGGAAGTAGAGGGTGCAGAGTTTGGTGTGGATTCCTTATATGCATCGAAAAAAGAGAAGCTATCTGATGGCAAGGCACTGATGGAAGCCAGGTTGGAGCGACTGAAGAATGTTTCGGAAGAGAAGATTCTCAAGGCCAGGTTGTTGCAATTAAAACTTCAGATGGAAGAGTATTTGGAGAAACAAGTTTATAGCGGTCGCAATTACTTCACTGATTTTCTGAAAATATATATAGATATGCTATACAGTAAAAGAAGCAACTTTGCAAAGGACATGGATATTTCTCCTGTAAGTCTGAGCCAGGTTCTGAACAATCACAGAGAACCTAAAGTAGAATTCTTGCTGCGTCTCATGATACATTCAGAGGAGGTTTATAAGAATATTTGCCCATTTAAAAAAAATACCTGGTTCCGGGTTTACTATCATGAAAAGATATGTGATACAATGTCTAATCAGGATCATTGGATGCCTGAGGAAGAGAAGCACGTAAATATCAGTGAACCTTTCAAGGTCTATGGCAAATTACTGAGCAAATAATCAACTAGACACCCCT
>JAOZUK010000809.1 GCA_029938715.1 Bacteroidales bacterium
GCACCCTCTCCTTCGGGATGGGGAGCAGTGAGGTGATAGGCATCGGCAGACATGCCGCCACCAATCAGTTCAGCATAGATTTTAGCTCCACGTTTTTTGGCATGCTCCAACTCTTCAAGGATAAGTCCGGCCCCGCCTTCTCCCATAACAAAGCCGTCTCGGTTGGCATCAAATGGCCGGGAGGCGGTTTTGTAATTGTCGTTGTCAGTCGACATAGCCTGCATGGAGTTGAATCCGCCCACTCCGGCTTCCACTATAGGTGCTTCAGAACCTCCTGTAATAAACAGGTCCGCCATATCAAGACGGATCAGGTTGTAAGCATCTATAATGGCGTTGGTAGAAGAGGCACAGGCAGATACTGTGGCATAATTGGGGCCCCTGTATCCATATTTCATGGAGAGGTGACCTGCTGCAATATCAGAGATCATCTTAGGAATAAAGAAGGGGCTGAATCTTGGAGTTCTATTACCTTCTATGTAGCCCGTTATCTCTTTGGTAAACGTATCTAAACCTCCAATACCGGATGCCCAGATTACGCCTGCGCGGTCCTTATCATGCTCTGCGGTATCCAGTCCGGCATCAAGGTAGGCTTCATGAGCGGCAATAAGGGCAAACTGTGCATAAAGATCCAGCTTTCTCGCCTCTTTTCTGTCGAAATAATCCAGCTGATTGTAGCCCTTAATTTCACAGGCGAATTTGGTCTTAAACTTCTCGGTATCGAAACGGGTTATTAAATCAGACCCACTTGTTCCACTGATGAGCGCGTTCCAGAAATCGTCTACATTCTTTCCCAAAGGAGTCAATGCTCCCAATCCTGTAACCACAACCCGTTTCATACCGATAATATTTGAAGTAAGAAAAAGCTTATTCTGCGTTCTCTTCGATATATTTTACTGCTTCTCCTACTGTAGAAATACTTTCAGCTTGATCATCGGGAATACCCATGTTGAATTCTTTTTCGAATTCCATGATAAGCTCAACAGTGTCAAGAGAATCTGCTCCAAGATCGTTTGTGAAGCTGGCTTCAATAGTTACTTCGTTCTCATCAACACCTAATTTGTCTACGATGATTGCTTTTACTCTTGATGCAATGTCAGACATGACTTATAAATTTTAATTAATAATATTGGTTATTTTTAACGCTGCAAAGAAATGCAAAATTCGACTATTTTCAAAAAAATAATGAGGAACATAGCCATATTCGCCTCCGGATCAGGAACAAACGCCGAAAATTTAATTCGATTTTTTCGAACGAGCCCTTTTGGG
>JAOZUK010000810.1 GCA_029938715.1 Bacteroidales bacterium
CAAAATTTAAGTTGAATAGAAAATATTACCAAGTAATACCAAATAATACCGAGTATTACCAAGTATTACCGAATAATACTGATTTTAAAAACTGATTAATCTGATTTTTCTGATACAGTCCAAACAAATTAAGATGTCCGAAACAAAATATTTACACTCAGAAATAACAAAAGAAATTTTACGAATATTTTACCATATTTACAACAATCTCGGATATGGTTTCGACAAAACAATGTATATCAAAGCAATAATGATAGAATTGCGTAAATCAGAATTACAATGCGAAGCCTATAAAAATGTTCCGATTTTTTATGATGCTAATGACCTCGGCGACATTATTGCAGATATTGTAGTTGAAAATAAAGTTCTTATAAAAATAGAGACGAAAGAAAAAATTGAGACACACAGCAGTAAAGTTTTATATAATTACCTGCATGCTTGCGATTTGGAAGTAGGATTACTTCTAAATTTCGGAAAAATGCCCGAACAAAAAAGAAAATATTGCGATAATGCAACAAAACAAAATTTAAGTTGAATAGAAAATATTACCAAGTAATACCAAATAATACCGAGTAATACCAAGTAATACCAAATAATACTGATTTTAAAAACTGATTAATCTGATATGTGCCACCACCAACATAAAGACTTCAAAGATTTTACTGATGAAAAAAAATATCGGTTGAAAGATTTTTTTGATATGTGGTGGGACGATTATTGCAAGAAACCGACAAAATTTATCCGCCCCGAACAATACAAAGCAGTAGCTGCGATGCAAGTATGCCGAACAGAAGTTCTCGGAATAGATTATTATTCCTGTCCCGACTGCGGAGAAATATCAGAAATCAGGCACAATTGCAAAAACAGATTTTGTCCCACATGCTCGTGGCTTGATACAATAAAATGGTCGGAAGAATTAAAATTAAAAATATTTGACATACCACATCGACACGCAGTATTTACACTCCCCCATTCTCTTAACGGCTTGATAGAAAATAACAAAAGAGAGATGCTGAATATTCTCGGACGCATTTCGGCAGATATTTTCAAAAGTTGGTTTAGAACCAAATATAATGTCAATATAGGTATAGTTAGTGTAATTCACACTTATGGCGAAAAAAAAAATGCACATTATCATATCCACATGCTTGTTGCTTGGGGAGGCATGGACTTTGATACAGGAGAATTAGTAACTTTTAAAGGTGCCGAAAAAAAATTTATAAGTTACAAACATCTTAAAAAAGAATTTCGCAGAAAATATGT
>JAOZUK010000293.1 GCA_029938715.1 Bacteroidales bacterium
CTTTTTGTTTTGTAAAGACTACAAATCCGCTTTCAAGGGGTCCAAGGCTAATGGGTACCTGGGTTATCTCTCCCCGCTTTTTATATTCAGGCAATGCCCTGACCGATCCATCGATGGCATTCCACCACTGGGGATACATTCCGCTCACCCTGAACTCCCCGGTAAAGCTAATCTCCTCTTCACCCTGGTTGGTCAGAAAGTAGATATCCATACCCGGCAGATTGCGGTGGATCCACAAAACCGGAAGGTCGTCCCGTAACGAAAAATCGGCCGGGAGTTCAATATTCTCAAATATCTCATCAAGGCTGCTGTTCCGGAAAACAATCCCTTCTCCATCAAGATGATCCCACAGGGAGGAAGCCAAAGAGGCTACCTTTTGGTCCGACTCAGGAAATCCCTTCATTCCGGGAGCCTTCAAAGGAGGGCTCCCAAGGACCACACCGCCCTTTTCAACCAGTTGACTAATCTTCTCCAACAATTCGGGTCTCATGGTTTTGCTTTCAGGCAACACCATCACCCTGTAGGTCATGCCATCGGGGAGTATGAAGCGTCCGTCTTTTACATCCATCCGGTTCATAATTACATCGTAGTTGATATAATCAAATGCGTAGCCCTCAGGTAGTTCAGGATTTCGCGCGGAATTGGATTTGGGGGCATCCTCCCCTATAAAATAGCATACATCAGCTGTGTATAGTCCCTGTTGCAGCATGTAGGTACAGCGCCTTTGATAATCGATCCATGGTTTTGCAAGGTCCCACCAGGTGTTGTGCCGGTTGATCTCACTTCCAAACCAGGCATTGACACCCGGTTTTTTCTCGTTATAGGGCTGGTGGATAAAGAGGGTAAGCACCGTATGGTTGATTCCTTCGGTGTAGGACCAGTCGCCCCTTTTCTTATAGGATTGGGGCGATCGCTGGAAACCCAGTCCCGAGGTGGTAAATGACTCGGCTGAGATTACCTTTTTCCCATAGATATGTCCTGTGGATGAGGCTATCCTGCACTCCCACAAGCCCAGGGGTCCTTCGTTCCAGAACTCCCCTCCGATACAGTCAGATTGACCGCCATAGAGCAATGATTCACTGGGAAATCCCCAGTGTCCATAGTTCTCAAGCCAGAGCTCCATGCCCGCTCGGTGGGCTGCCTCCTTGAGTCCTCCCACATAGTTTTTTGCTATATCATCAGCCACCAATCTGCGCAGGTCCCATAAAAAACGGTCCGATTGAGACACACTGCCTACCACTCTGCCGGAAAGCACCGGGAGCCAGGGCACAGGATCGTATCCATAAACCTCCTGGAACCTCTTCTCCAGCTGGTCGGTCCAGTTCTGAGAACCAACCTCATAACTATCGATAATCACATGCTTCAAAGCCGATTGCTCTGCTTCACTCACCCCCTCCTGCAATTTTCCCACATACTGGTCGAAATGATACTGGATGGCCTCCGGATTCATCTTATCAATCTCAAGTCCCCTGGCGTGTGGCAGGGCCGGATGGTTCTCTACGCCTGTGGGTGTCATGCCAATGCGCTGGATGACCCATCTCCCTTCGGGAACTTCCCACTCCAGTCCTCCATCCGCAGAGAGGCGGTCCGTAAGGTTGATCACCTCTGATTCCCCTACAATCAAATCCGCATTATCAGGCTCTGCCTGCGATTCCCAGATATATTCAGTTCCACTGTAAACCGGATCCTGATGCAGCTTAGCCAGCTGTTTCTCCATGTAGTATTCAAGCCTCACGCCACTGCATAGTTCGATCTCTTTCAATCCCCCTGCCACAGATTCAACATACCCGGCTGGCGCAATAAAGTAATTGCTTTCTTTCAGCGATATCACAAGCCTGAACCTTTGAGAGGTAACTGCCGGAAGAGAGATGGCCAGCTCGGCATAGGGCACCGGTCCCACAGGAAGGTACTCATTGTGCCGGTCCAGTTCAAAAGTTCTCACAAGCTTGAATTCTTCCTCAATTTCGGCATATAATTCACAATCAGCCAGGATCTGGTGTTCAGCCGGATGGAGCACCAGGCTACGTGCAGTAAAAGGCTCAGCAGTCTCAATCTCTATGGTAATGCTGCCCTTAGATGTACCGAGATCAGGAAAGAGGCCTGAGGTCTCCAGGTTTCCATCAGTCAGCCTTTGCGGATCCTGAATGGCAGGTTTGGTCCAAACCTTATGCTCCTTTTCAGAGAGGTAAACCTCAGCTGACGAAACCGGAAGTGCCAGTACAGCTACATCCTGGAATGGATCTGTTGGGGCAGGAAGAAGACCATTGAACCTGGCGGGACCGGTTACCTCCGTTTCCGAGCTGACCAGGAAACGCATGGCTTTGTCGGGCGTCACCCAGGGACCGCCCGACTGGCTCCATCCCGGACTGTTGAATACACCAATATCCACCCCGGTTCTGTGCCCCTCACGAATGGACCAGCGCATCAATTCCCACCACTCCTCACTAAGCATCCTTACATCACCGGAAGGAATATCCTCCCCGCCAATATTCCCAATAAAGACCTCTTTGATACCAATCTCTGCCATGGACTCCAGGTCATCTGTAATGCCCTGTTTTGAAACATTATCGTCCATCCAATACCAATAGGCCCAGGGCTTTACAGCCTCGGGTACCCGTTCAAATTCAGTTTGAATGTGGTCCTGACCGGCCGGTGCAGGGGATTGGCAACCCGCAATACAAAGCAATGTGAGTGTGAGAAACAGGCCAGTTAATCGATCCATGATTGGTATTTTTTAAGATTAATTAAATTTTGATTGAAAGTCAGAGAAGGCTTACTGAACCTTCAGGCGCATTCACTGTCATTTTCACTTTTGCCGCCCCTTCACACGACATCTCCAGCCTGATCACATTATTTTCAGCGGGCAAAGGAAAATTGTAATAGGACAATCCCAGGTTGCTCACCGATTTGCACTCCCATTGCATCTCCCCCCGGAACCAGGCACGGGTGGCACGAGCCGGGCGCATATCCAGTATGGCATGGGGGTCCCTGTCAACCAATCTCCTTACTGGAATAGATATGAACATTACATGGTCAGGTGTATCGGTGATGGTCCCCTGGAGGTCAAGAGAACCGTCGCTTCCAAATCCAATCTTCTTCCAGACCTGTTTCTCTCCCTCAATTTCGAACTCCTGCTTTGGATCAAAAGGCTCCGTAAATACCATCTCCCGGGCAGCGTCTGCCTCTTCCTTTGAGAGTGGTCCAATGGCATAGCAGTTATTCACCGGTTGGAACCGCCGCTGCGACCAGCCGGTCTCCTCTATCAAACGCTCAAGCCGCTTCTGCATATCCTTCTTAATTTCGGAGTATTCAGGTTGAAGAATCACATTGTGATTCTCTTCCGGATCCTTCTCCAGGTCGTACAACTCCTGTTCCGGGAAATCCTGATAGGTGATCAGTTTATAATGATCAGAGCGGACTGCAAGCTGGGAAGGAAGAGTAGGACGGAAATCCCAGTACTCAAAGAGAAAATCCTCACGCCATTTGGTTGCTTTGTCACCCGCATCATCCAGCAGTGGGCGCCAGCTCTTCCCTGTCATATCAGCGGGAGGCTCAACACCGCACAGATCAAGTACCGTGGGAGCCACATCAATATTCAGTGCCATGCCCGGGGGAGTGATCCCGGGCTGGATCATTTCAGGATAACGGATGATCATTGGAATACGCATCACCTGTTCATAACCATAGTGCTTCTCAGTCATGCCATGTTCGCCCAGTGTGTATCCCTGGTCGCTGGAGTAGATCACAATTGTTTCATCGGTGATTCCTGCCTTATCGATGGCATCAAGTATGGTCCCAACCGCATCATCCAGCGCCTGTGAAGAGCGGTAGTATGATTTTACGTAATTCTCCCATGAACCAAAGTGGGGGATCCCACCCTGGAAAGTCCTGATCTTTATCACATTGGTCTTCATGATTGGTGCCCGGCCACTCTCATCATAATCTTCATCAATACTCGCAGGCTCAGGAATATTCACCTCATTGAGGTACTCCTTATATCGATCGGGATAGCTGAAGGGAAGATGTGGTGCCTTCAGTCCCACAAACAGGCAGAATGGCTGAGACATGGTAGCCATTTCATGAATCTTATCAGCAGCCATGCCTGCCAGAATATCATCCGAAAACCCCTCATGCTGCTCCACTTTCCCATTCACATGAACAGTGGTATTGAAAAAGCTGCCCAGCCATTCGAAACCAGCCCAGTAATCGTAACCCTCTTTCTGATTTTGGCCCTTTCCAAGGTGCCATTTTCCAATGTGGGCGGAATAATACCCCTCATTGTGCAGAAGTGCAGGGAACGGAGTCTCATTCATCCTAAAGGTATGGTTGTCCCATATGATCTGAGGTGCTCCACACTGATGGGCATACTTCCCGGAGAAAAAATCGGCCCGGGATGGTGAACAGACACCGCTTACGGTAAAGGCATTTTTGAAATTGCACCCTTCAGCCGCCAGGCGATCCAG
>JAOZUK010000811.1 GCA_029938715.1 Bacteroidales bacterium
TTCATGGGCATGGCCGAATGTACCCCGAACTGTCTTGCTTCGTAACTGCAGCTTGAAACCACCCCACGATCCGACATGCCCCCTATAATAACAGGTTTCCCTTCAAGTTTACTGTTCGTCAACCTCTCCACTGATACAAAAAATGTATCCAGATCCATATGTACTACACTTCGTGTTATGCTCACTTTGTTCGTATTAACTTTTTTTATATATTTGATTAGTATTTAATCATTATTGTGATTACAATATAATCATACAAGATATTTTGTGCAACAATTAATGCTGTTTTAACATGTATTTCGATTTGAATATTAAACTCCTTAGAAAACGCAAAAAGCGTACTCAGGATGAGGTGGCAGAGCAACTACAGATGAAACGTTCGACCCTCAGCGGTTATGAAAACAGGGTGGCGCAACCAGGACTGGAAATCCTCCTGCTTTTCTCCGACTATTATCAAATTGCATTGGATACCTTACTGAAAGTGGATCTCTCAAACCTGAGTGAAACCCAGCTCCGGCAACTGGAGCAAGGGGAAGATGTGTTCCTGAGGGGAGGGAACCTGCGAATTCTTTCATCAACAGTTAATACAGAAAACAAAGAGAACATTGAACTGGTACCGGTGAAGGCACAGGCCGGGTACACCAATGGGTTTTCCGACCCGGAATATATCAGTGAATTATCGGTATTCCAGCTGCCATTCCTTTCAAGTGAGAAGAAGTACAGAACCTTTCAGTTACAGGGTGATTCTATGCTTCCAATCCCTGAAAAAGCATGGGTCACTGGCGAATATTTAATTGACTGGAAAGAATTGAAAACAGGTGAGGCATGTGTGGTACTCACCCTGGATAATGGGATCGTTTTTAAAATTATTGAGAACAGGATAGAGTCAGAAGGAAAAGTGATCCTCTATTCCTTAAATCCGCTTTATGAACCCTATGAAATAAATGTGAATGACATCCGGGAGATTTGGAAATTTACACACTTCATCAGCCATGAGATTCCGGAACCTGTGATACCGGAGAATCAACTGGTTAGAACTGTAGCCAGTTTGAAACAGGATCTGGATCATCTTAAAATGAAAATTCCTGGAATGGAAAAACGAAGTTAATTCAGTCCGAAGTCATTCCCCAACTGGGTCTCTTGTTTCCGGATCATTTTCAGATAATTGATCTGTCCCGCCAGGTAATCCTCTTTCAGATTGCCATCGGGCATACAAGCAAATTTGTACTTGTCCTCAGAACTCAGATTCAGAGCCTTCATA
>JAOZUK010000294.1 GCA_029938715.1 Bacteroidales bacterium
CCTTTGATTATAAATTTTCCGGAGGAATGGGAGCAAGGCATTATTATGATGAAAACAATGCCTGGACCTACCGCTGGGACGTTCAGCATAACATTCCCGATCTGATTGACCTGATGGGAGGCAATGAATCTTTTGTGAATGAGTTGGATGCCATGTTTGCTGAGCCTCTTGGGCGCAGTAAATATGCATTTTATGCGCAATTGCCCGACCAGACCGGAAACGTAGGCCAGTTCTCCATGGCCAACGAGCCCTCTCTGCACATCCCTTATCTCTATAATTACGCCGGACAACCCTGGAAAACCCAAAAATGCATTCGTAAGCTTCTTCAGGAGTGGTTTCGCAACGATCTGATGGGTGTCCCCGGCGATGAAGATGGTGGGGGAATGTCCTCATTTGTTGTGTTTTCTGCCATGGGTTTCTATCCGGTGACACCAGGGGACCCCGTATACTCCATTGGAAGCCCTATGTTTGAACATGTTTCCGTCGATCTTGGAAATGGAAAGACTTTTGAAATTGAAGCACGCAATGCTTCAGAGGAGAACAAGTACATACAATCAGCCACGCTGAATGGTGAAAAGCTGAACAGCGCCTTCATTACCCATGAAGCCATTATGAATGATGGGAGACTGGTACTTGAAATGGGGCCAAAAGCCAATAGATCCTGGGGCGTTGAATAATTTATATCTACCTCATAACTATGAAAAAGTTCTGTAAAAATCTTCAGCTAACTATAATGCTTGTATGTTGCATAGGAGTTAGCCATTTGGCCCATGGACAGAAGGGAAAACCAAACATTGTTTTTATCCTTGCGGATGATTTTGGCTATGGCAGCCTGAACTCTTTTGGAGCAGATAAAAGTCTGCTGCGTACACCTCACATTGGCAGGATCGCCGAAAAAGGAATGCGTTTTACAAATGCCAGTACCCCGGCCTCCATTTGTACCCCCACCCGGTATGGTTTTCTTACGGGACGTTATCCCTGGCGCTCTTCCCTGAAATTTGGAGTGACAGCTCCCGTGGGTGCCCTGCTTCCCGATACCGAAAGAGAGACCATTGCCGACTGGTTAAAGGAGCGTGGATACAATACGGCAGCCGTTGGAAAGTGGCATCTGGGATATGGGGTGGAACCTCTGGATTATACAGTGAGTGTTTCTCCGGGACCTCTGGATCTGGGGTTTGATTACCACTTTGGAGTACCTCAGAACCATGACGATAAGCTGGGTGTGTACATTGAAAATGACCATATATATGGACTGAGAAGTAAAAAAGTTCAGCCCTATTCCGGATCCTACTACGGATCACAATATATGGGATATGATGCTCCTCAACGCGTGAATATCCGCGTGATGGAGGACCTGACAGATAAATCCATTGAGTGGATCAAAAAACAGACTGCGGATACGCCTTTCTTCCTATACTTTGCGGCCGTGGCAGTGCATCATCCCATTACACCTTCAGACCAGATGCGTGGCTTAAGTGACTGTGGCCCCTATGGAGATTTTATCCAGGATTTGGACCACAGCGTGGGCAGAATTATTGAAACTCTGGAGTATATGAACCTGATGGAGAATACCATCCTTATTTTCACAAGTGATAATGGAGGTGAGATACCAGGAAATAAGCCCCATGCCCCGGAAATTCAGGCGATTAACCACGGGTTGAAAATAAACGGCGACCTGAGGGGTGATAAACATACCATTTATGAGGGAGGGACAAATGTTCCCTTTATTGTCTCTTGGCCAGGTAAGATTGAAGAGGGTTCTGTATCGAGTGACATGATCAATTTACTGGATATCTTTGCCACAGTGTGTGACATTACAGATGGAGAGCTGCCCCAGTCGAAAGATATAGCTCCGGATAGCTATAGTTTTCTTCCGGCATTGGTCCAGGGATCCGGTAAGCATCCGCGTACCTCTATGGTTACGGCTGATGCGCGCGGAATGCATGCCATTCACATGGAGGAGTGGAAGTATATCGATGATACACCTCCGGAGAATTTCCCTGAGAGCAGAATG
Source organism: Bacteroidales bacterium (assembly GCA_029938715.1). Lineage (GTDB taxonomy): Bacteria > Bacteroidota > Bacteroidia > Bacteroidales. The sequence goes on from JAOZUK010000294.1 coordinate 2,015, forward strand.
AACCAATTGAAGGACTTCAAGCCTCAGTTATATAACCTTTCAGATGATCCGGGAGAGAAGTATAATTTGTATGAGGAGAGACCGGAGATGGTTGAGAAATTATCAGCTGAACTGAATCGTATAAGAGAGGCTGAATACACCAGATAATCAGGATCAGAATTTCAAAAGATGAAACATAGAATCAAAATATTGCTTTCCAGAGTGATTAAGTTTTGCCCGAAAACAGGACGCCCTGTGAGGGCTTTAAATAAATGGATCCTGCCTGTATTCTCATTTATCTCATTGATCTGGATTTTAATCCGGGTACTTCCAAAACCACAGCGTGCAGCTTATCCCTGCATGAAAGTGGCCATTCCAATGGCCTCTTCATTGCTTATTTATCTGGGAAGTCTTACTGCATCCATTGTGATCTTCAAAAAAGCATACAGAAAGCTTGCCGACTCAAGGTATGGACTTGCAGGTTTGCTATTACTTCTTGGATTTGCATTCACTCTGACAACCGTTCTGATTAATAAAAATGACCTCTTTGCCGGTGAATCAGCAGTCGGTGAATTTGAGGATCCGCTTGGACCCAATGATCCCATCGGAGAAGCCAAAGGAATCCTTCCTGGCAGGGTGGTCTGGATGCACAATCCGGATGCCACCAATGAGGATTGCGTTCCGTGGAATTATGGCGATGGCTATTTCCTTGAAAAGAACTGTGATCAGGAACTGGTTGATGAAATGTTAATTGCAGGTATCCTGGAGGTTACAGGGGAGGATACCGAAGAGAGTGCCTGGGCATCTGTTTTCAATTATTTTAATTCGACCCATGACAAAGGTGAGGTTGGATACACCGCAGGAGAGAAAATCTTTATTAAGATCAATGCGGTGCATGCATGGACCACCAACGATGATCTATCCATTAAAGACGACAAGAACTATGGTTATGTGGATACATCCCCCCAGGTGATCCTGGCTGTTTTAAGACAATTGATTCTTAAGGCAGGTGTTCCTGAAGATGCCATTTACATTGGTGATCCCTTTACAAACATTTTCAAGCACCTGCATGATAAGCTCTATGCAGAGTTCCCCGGTATACATTATTTGTCACGAGGCGACCACGACAATCGGGATAAACTACAGCGCACCAATGCTGAAGAGATCAAATTTTCCGACAGGGGTGAGGTGTTAGATGTGGAAACCGATCAGTTTTATGATTGTACGGTAAATGCCGATTATGTATTGAGTCTCCCTGCCATGAAAGGCCATCGTGGGGGAGGGGTTACATTTTTTGCCAAGAATCATTTTGGGACCAATGTGCAATCATCTGCCGCCCATATGCATAAAGGATTGCATAAGGGAACAAATGATCCACTGAGGGAAGAGTACAAAATGTATCGGGTCTTTGTGGACCTGATGTCCTATGAGCACCTGGGTGGGAAAAACCTGATTTACATTGGGGACTTTTTATGGGGAACCTCTATGGAACATGATCCACCTGTAAAGTTTCGTTCTGCACCCTTCAATGACGACTATACCTCATCTATCTTGGTTTCACTGGATCCTGTGGCCATTGCTTCGGTTGGACTGGATATCCTGCAGGAGGAGTTTCAGGTACTGGATGAATCTGTTTACCCTCCACGGTATGTCTATGTTAGATTTCCAGCTGTTGATGACTATTTGCATCAGGCAGCATCCAGCGAATGGTGGCCGGAAGGCGTCACCTATGACCCTGAAGATGATGGCATCCCCGTTGGAAGCCTGGGTGTCCATGAACACTGGAACAATGCGGTTGACAAGCAATACTCCAGGAACCTGGAAACAGGGGAAGGCATTGAGCTGATTTACCAGAATAAGCAGCATGGCACCCCAAGTTCCATAGATGAGAGTATTTCAGAAAGGAGAGCATTTAAAATATATCCATCAGAAGGAAATTCAATGCTGAATCTAGTTTTCAATCAGGAGTTGCAGCATGAGGTTGTGGTGAAAATTTTCACGGTATCAGGTGAGCTTGTTCAACATAACACCCTTGAATATGTGAATGCTGGTGCTATAACACGGATGCCATTGAATAATCATGGAGCAGGGTATTATGTGGTTCACATACGATCGGGAAATGCAAACCTGAGCCAGGGAATGATCCTTCCTTAAACTCATGAGGATAAATCAGATAACAATTCTTATATTCAGCAGGTAAACTTATAGGATCATCTCGTTGAAAATACTTGGAATATCGGCATTCTATCACGATTCGGCAGCAGCACTTGTTGTTGAAGGAAAAGTAGTTGCAGCTGCCCAGGAAGAGCGCTTTACACGAAAGAAGCACGATCCCGGTTTTCCCACCCAGGCCATAAAGTATTGCCTGGATGAAGAGGGCCTTTCGTTGGATGGACTCGATGCGGTGGTGTTTTATGACAAACCTTTCCTGAAGTTTGAGCGATTGCTGGAGACCTATTATGGAT
>JAOZUK010000097.1 GCA_029938715.1 Bacteroidales bacterium
CCGGTTCCTCCCAGATAAACTCTGTCATAGGGTTCATAATAAGGGGCAGTACCCCCACAACCGCTGGGAGGGGGAACAGTATCAGGTGTATGAACGGCTATAAGTTTGTCATAATCCGTATGGCAACCTTCACAGGTGTTTGCTGTAACCTCGCCCGTGTTCCTGCCCGGTATCTGATAATTTGTACATGAAATTCCCGAAATTATCAATATCCCAAGCAGGATAATTAATCCTACTCCTATCTTTGAATCTTTCATATTCGATTTATCTTCAATATTTTAACTTACTATTCTGGAAGCAATTCGCCAGTTGAAAAAACCAGTTTCTGTGTGGGGTGTTACTGTGCGTAAAGATTGGGATTCTGGAGCAACTGTGAAAGAAAAAACAGATGCAATATTTATATGTTTAAAATGATCTAAACAGACTAATCAACTGATCTGGATCAATAAATATTATGATTCTTTTGTATATTTGTATTCAGATTGAGAACTAGTTCATGGAAGAAGCCGAAAGATTTTCAGGATGTACCCTTAGCTACCACCAGTGCCGTTGTTTCGAGAAACTGTCAGCTGAGCAGAAGGAGTTTATGGATGCCAACTCTGTAACTATCAAATACCGAAAAGGTGAAATGATATGTAAGCAGGCTGGCTTTGTGTCTCATGTGATGTATATGGAGAGAGGCCTTGCGAAAGTGTTTCTTGAAAGCAGCTCAAATTCGCTGGTGCTCAGAATTATTCCTGACGGAAATTTCCTTGGTTTGTCTGCCATTTCAGAAGAGCATTCCAATTTTCCCTATTCTGCCATGGCCTATGTGGATTCAGAGATCAGGCAGATAGATGTGAATGCTTTCAGGAAGCTGATGGAGCAAAATTATGACTTTACCAGGGAGATTATCAACATCCTGAGTGCCAACAGCCTCCAAATTTATGGCAGGTTCTTCTGCCTCACCTACAAGCAGGCATTTGGCCGTCTTGCTGATATCCTTCTCTGTTTATCTGACCGGATATTCAAAACGACAGAATTTGATTTGCCCCTTTCCCGCAAGGAGCTTGCTGAGCTATCTGGAATGAGTTCAGAAACCGTGATCAGGATGCTCAAGGAATTCAACGAAGAAGGAATCATTAAAATGGACAGGAAAGCCATTGAGGTAATTGACTATCAGCGGCTGAAACAGATCAGCGACACAGGCTAGAATAGTTACCTGAATCTATTGTATAGAAAAACCGCCCACTCCATCGAGCAGGCGGTTTTTTTAGGGTTGTATAAATATTTCTTACCTCTACTTCGCCGGAGTTAAAGATTCTATGGTATTGTCAAGAATAGCAGTTATATAACCTGCATTGTGGAATCCATGACTCTTATCTTCACGAATGGCATTGTAATTCACATGAGCCGCAGTAAGATTGGTTGTAAACGTACCAGGCATCATCAAATAGGCATTGCCTGGAGTGTCAGCAGGATACATGATACCTGCATCTACCAGAATTGTGTAAAGTTGCTCTAACAATGCATCCGTACCAGCTTTTACCTCTTCAAATTTGGCATCAATGTCATTGTCGCCACCTGATGTGTGACAGTCAAGACATGAAGCAGGCCAGTTATAGTTGTCGCTCCCGTGGAATTCCCAGGTCATTGACATGGAGTGACCGGTGAGGTCTCCGAAGCCGTCATTCATGTGGCAAGTTACACATCCATCTTCAGTTTTACCAGCAACGTGGCTGTCGGATGGGTAAGCAGAGGATCCCGTGAATTCAAACAGATCCATACCTGCAAAGAGGTTATACTGGGGAGCATGGTGCACACCGGCACGCTTTTCACCAGCAGTAATCTCCACTGAGGTATTTCCACCATCATCAAAGTTGGCCCACAAGGCCTCGTTTTCGAGATATAAGGTAGCAAATTGATGGCATCCAACACACTGATTCCCAGCGCCCAGGTCCATTCCAGGCGATCCTGTATTTGGTTCAAGAGTACCCTCCTGTTGTAACGCCCAGTCAGCTTCTGTGTAGGTGTCATGAATTTTGTGACAGGTGTAGCAATTTGGCTGAGTCACATTCGCATAAGGAACATTGCTGGCTCCAACCAGGTTTTCCAGGTATCCCTGGCTGGTATGACAAGCAGCACAGTTATAACTTGGACCAAAGGATCTGTTGGTGTAACCTGAAGTGTGTCCCATGGCGTGAGCAGAATTGTCGTACTGCCTGGTCTTGGTCAGAATGTTCTGATCGTCGCTGTGGCATAAAATGCAAGTGGCTGAGCCATCCGCCCCGTCCTTGCCGTCTATACCATCTGTTCCATCTGTTCCATCTGATCCATCTGATCCATTTGTTCCATTTGTTCCTGCAGGACCTTCACAACTACTAAAGAATAATGCGCCTGCAATTAACAGTGCAAATCCTCCCAGCAGTGTAATCATTGTTATTTTCTTTCTCATAGCTTAAAGATTTTGGGTAAAGATATCTTCACCCGAACTATTGTTCAAAGATTCACAACAGAAATATACAGCTGTATTTATAGGCACAATCCGGGAATTAATCGACATATATCGATGGTTCTGAGGTGGGTCTTACAGGCCAAAAAAAGATCAAGAAATAAGTTACTCATTGAGAACATTTTACTGGCTTAAACTGTTACTAGTTGGAATCTCTCTAAATAATTATGGCCATGTTAATAAACGATACTCAATGTTCATTAACATATCAAATTCTATCCATCGAGTGTTTTTAGGTGTAAAATAACTAATGATCTCACGAAGAAACTTATTTGTATAAATTGAATCTTAATATGAGAATCCTCTACCCGATTGTACTCCTCGTCCTTTTGTTGACTTTTGGATGCCAGGATAAAATCACCACTGTCAGAATAGCAGCAACCACCGATGTACACGGAATGATCTATCCCCATGACCTGGTCCGAAGAGAACCGACCAACCACTCCCTTTCCCATATATATAATTACGTCTCGGAACAGAGAAAACTCCGGGATACCCTGTTTTTCCTTCTCGACAATGGAGACTTTTTGCAGGGTCAGCCCACTGTTTACTACTTCAACTTTATCGATACAGCCACACAACACCTCTCGTCGAAGGTTATGAATTACCTGGGTTACAATGCGGGATCAGTTGGAAATCACGACATTGAAGCAGGACCAAATGTCTACAACAGGATCAGGGATGAGTTCAATTTCCCCTGGCTTGCAGCCAATGCTATAAACAGAGAGACAGGGGAGCCCTATTTTGAACCCTATACTGTACTGAAAGCAGGTAAAAAAAGGGTCGCAGTGTTGGGACTCATTACCCCGGGTATCCCCCACTGGCTTCCTCCTAATTTATGGCCGGGTATGGAATTCCGAGACATGGTGGAGACCGCACGGAAGTGGGTTCCCGAAATAATGGAAAAAGAACAACCCGACCTCCTCATTGGATTGTTCCACTCAGGCACGGATGCATCCTATGGAGGCAGTACAGAATCTTATATGAATGAAAATGCTGCACTCCTGGTCGCAGAGCAGGTTCCAGGATTCGATGTAATCTTTGCCGGTCACGACCACCGGGTATCTGCTCAATGGGTAATCAATAGCCTGGGAGACAGCGTACTGGTGGTAGACCCGGGAAGCCATGCCAGATATGCAGGTGAAGTCACCATCTCCTTCCGACCAGGTGATAAAAAGAGCATTGAAACCAAAAATGTACCCATGAGTTCTTATGAGCCCTCCGGGGATTTTCAACGGCAATTTTCAGAAGAGCTGGCACAGGTTACCAACTACCTCGACGATACCATCACCTGGCTTACCAGTGAAATCAACGGGCTCGATGCCATATTTGGCCCATCGGCGATGATGTCGCTGATCCACCAGGTACAACTGGAATTATCAGGTGCTCAACTCTCATTTACGGCACCTCTCTCATTGAATGCCACGCTAAATGAAGGTCCCATCAGGGTTTCAGATATGTTCAAACTTTACCGGTTCGAGAATATGCTCTACTCCATGGAACTCACCGGTACTGAAGTCGATGGTTTTCTCGAATATGCTGCCGGATTATGGTTTAGTACCATGACAGAACCAACAGATCACTTGTTAAACTTCAGCAATGATAACCTGGGAAGGCTTGCCAATCCTTACTATAATTTCTCTTCCGCCGCAGGCATTGATTATACCATCGATGTAACTAAACCGGCTGGTCAGCGTGTAATTATTCACAGTTTTTCGGATGGAACGCCATTTACAGAAACCGATACTTACCTGGTGGCCCTTAACTCCTACCGGGGGAACGGAGGAGGCGGACACCTGACCAAAGGTGCTGGAATCCCCCAGAAGGAGCTTCCTCAAAGGATTACCTGGTCCACTGAAATTGATCTGCGCTACCACATCATGAGCTCACTCTCTGAAAAAGATACCGTGAGTCCGGGAGTCTCCCACAACTGGTCCATTTTACCTGAAGAATGGGTAAAAAAAGCCATCAAAAATGATCGGGAATACTTTAATTAGGATTTATTTATAGTTTTGCACCATGTTTAATGAGACCTACAAAACTTTTTTTACCTTGATGGGTCATAACATATGCAATAAGATTTAACGCATGGATGTTAAAGGAAAAAACTTTACCCGTTTCCTTGAAAGGCGGAAGGTTTACGAGAACCAACACGATACCAAAACTGAAGCAAAACAGCACGCCAAAGGGAAACTAACCGCCTTGGAGAGAATTGAAATCCTGTTTGATGAAGACACATTTGAAGAGGTGGACGCATACGTCACTCCTGATAAAACCGATACTGGTTTTGGGAAGGTACAGCAGGCTTATGGAGATGGTGTCATCATAGGTCATGGCCTCATTCGGGGAAGATTGTCTTTCGCCTACTCGCAGGACTTCACTGTTATGGGTGGCTCGCTGGGCACAGTGCATGCAGCCAAAATAATGAAGATTCAGGATATGGCCCAGAAAATGGGAGCTCCCATGATTGGACTCATCGATTCGGGTGGTGCCAGGATCCAGGAAGGGGTGGCAAGTCTGGCCGGATATGCAGGGATTTTTTACCGCAATGTCCAATCCTCGGGGGTCATTCCGCAAATCTCAGTGATCATGGGTCCGGCTGCCGGAGGTGCAGTTTACTCCCCTTCCATCACAGATTTTATATTTATGACCAACCAGACAAGCTATATGTTTGTCACAGGGCCCAATGTGGTAAAGGAGGTATTGAATGAAGATGTATCGCTCAATGACCTGGGAGGTGCAGGGGTACACTCCAAAAAAAGCGGGGTGGCTCACATGGTATTTGAAGATGAAGAGAATACCCTGATGGGTGTGCGGCACCTGCTCTCTTATCTGCCTTCAAACAACATGGAAAACTCTCCCGAAATGGAACTTTCGGAGGATGAAACCCGGGATATAGAAGAGAAATTGAGAGACATCGTCCCTGACGATCCAAATAAGCCCTATGATGTAAAGGATGTGATCAATCACATTGTGGATAAGCGCACATTCTACGAAATCTCTGAAAACTATGCCCAAAATGTGGTCATTGGGTTTGCCCGACTCGATGGGAAGGCCATCGGGATTGTTGCCAACCAGCCCAAAGTTTTGGCCGGCACCCTTGACATTAACTCCTCCAACAAAGGGGCTCGCTTTATCAGGTTCTGCGATGCTTTCAACATACCCTTGCTTATCCTGGAAGACGTTCCCGGATTTCTCCCGGGTGTGGACCAGGAGCACAATGGAATCATCCGGCACGGTGCAAAAATGCTCTATGCATTTGCCGATTCAACGGTTCCCCGCATCACCGTCATTTTACGGAAATCGTATGGTGGTGCTTACTGTGTGATGAACAGTAAAAACCTGGGAGGGGATTTCAACTTTGCGTGGCCCACAGCCGAAATTGCTGTGATGGGTCCCGAAGGAGCAGTGGCCATTCTCTATAGGAAAGAGCTGGAAAAATCCGACAATCCTGCTGCCATGAAAAAAGAGCTGGCAGCAAAATATCGAAATGAGATCGCCAATCCCTACATTGCCGATGAGCGGGGCTTTATCGATGAGGTAATTGATCCGGCCGAAACAAGATTGAAACTGATCCGTGCCTTTGAGGCTCTTGAAACAAAATTCGTGAACAATCCTGCCAGGAAACATGGCAACATTCCGCTTTAGCCACTATCCATGAAAATCAAAAGTTTACTTATAGCCAACAGAGGCGAAATTGCCATCCGGATTATCCGGACCGCTCGAAAAATGGGTATTAAATCGTATGTGATTAAAACCGCTAAGGAACCCAATGCCTGGTACCTGGAAGAGGCCGATGAAGTGATCGACTTTTCTGAGTCTTTTGATGACAATACGCCCGAATTCCTCGACATTGAGCGCATCATATCCAATGCAAAAAAGAACAAGGTGGATGCGATACATCCCGGCTATGGTTTTCTGGCAGAAAATCCCGATTTCGCCAGAAGATGCGAGGAGGAAAAGATCGTCTTTATTGGTCCGTCGCACGACGCCATCTACAGAATGGGACATAAAACCATAGCCAAGGAGTTAGCCAGGGCAAACAAGGTTCCATTGCTTGGAGGCAGCGAAGGTACCGTATCTGATGCAGAAGAGGCCCGGAAAGTTGCAAATAAAATTGGATACCCGGTAATTCTGAAAGCTGCAGCTGGCGGAGGCGGACGTGGCATGCGTGTGATTGAAAAGGAGAAGGATGTGGAACGTATGTTCACCCTTTGTACCAATGAAGCTGCGAAAGCATTCAATAATCCAGATGTGTTCATTGAGAGGTTTGTCAGGGAGCCCCGCCATATAGAGTTCCAAATACTGGGCGATAAACATGGCAATGTGGTTCACCTGGGAGAAAGAGAGTGTTCAGTACAACGAAAACACCAGAAACTTTTAGAAGAATCTCCCTCACCTGCCCTGGATGATGCCCTGAGAAAAGAGATGGGAGAGGCAGCAATTAATATTGCAAAATCGGTCAACTATTACTCTGCCGGTACCGTTGAATTTCTTCTGGACAAAGACAACAGTTTCTCTTTTATGGAGATGAATACAAGGATCCAGGTGGAACACCCGGTAACGGAGATGGTCACAGGAATAGATCTCATTGAACAGATGATCCTGATTGCCGAAGGCAAAAAGCTTCCATTTACCCAGAAGGATATTAAACTGAACGGATGGGCCATCGAATGGAGGATCAATGCAGAGGACGTTCAATCGGGATTTTCTCCCAGCCTGGGAACAATTGAGAAGATATCCTGGCCTGAAAACGAACATATCAGGGTTGACACCGGTGTAAGGGATGGCTCAGTAATCACCCCCTACTACGATTCAATGATCGCCAAATTAATTGTGCATGGTGAAAATCGGGAAAAGGCGCTGCAACAATCGAGTCTGGCCATCCGGAAATTCTGGATAAAAGGTCCAAAGACCACCCTTGCTTTCTGTAGGGCAGTACTTCAGAACCGAAATTTCAGAAAAGGAAAATTCAATACCTCCTTCCTTAGTAAAGAGCTTAAGTTAAACTATCATCATGAACCCGATGAAGAGCTGCTTGCCGCTTTTTTCGCCACTTACGATTTTGCCAGGGGGATACAGGAAACTGAAGACAAACCTCTCTATGTGGAGAAAGGGAAAGAGATTGCACCATGGGTGCTCAATAAAAGGTTACGATAAATCAGGTATTTGATATGGCACGTGAAGCAAAGACGAAAAAGTCATCCAAACTCATTGCATTAAGCGCTTCCAACAAAGCTTACGAGTTTAAAAAGCCTCTGGAAAAACAGATCAAATACCAGGGGAAAATGGTAGATATTAAACTCCACGAAGATCCCAACGGATTCTCCTACATCGTGTGGAAAAATAAGAAGTACCTCCTTGATGTGATTGAAAAAAATCAGAATCGCTATACAGTGATGATCAATGGGGTATGGTACTCATTTACCGTAGAGACGCCCATCTCCCTGAAACGAAGAAGATATCTGGAAGAAAAGGGCGAGGTCTCATCCATGGTCTCCATTGAAGCTCCCATGCCCGGGAAGATCATCGATATCCTTGTGGAAGAAGGAGCTGAAGTAAAAGAGGGAGAGCCAATCATTATTCTGGAAGCCATGAAAATGCAGAATGAAATTACCAGTCATGTTACCGGCATAGTCAAATCGGTATCGGTAAAAAAGAATGATTCGGTTATGAAGGACGACGTGATGATCGAAATTCAAAAAGGTTAACCTAAGAATCTCATCTCCTTGAGTGCAGTATAGGTGGGGCCACTTTCTCCCAATTCACTTCTGTAGAAAACCATCCTGTCTACCTCTGCCCTCCCCGTGAATGTCTCCTTTATCTGTTCAATGATTTCATAATAGCGGTCAGGATCCTTCAAGCTTCTTACACGTCCCAGGGTGAGATGTGCTCTGAACGGCAGATCACTTATGGGCCATCCGCACTTCTCAAGAGCCCTGTCTGTACTTGTCTTCAATGAAAAAAATGGTTCATCCTGATCGAATCCCAACCAGATAACCCGGGGTTTCTTACGCGGACCAAAACTTCCTGGTCCTTGTAATTGCAGGCTCGATTTCAGAGGGAGCTCAATCTCTTTTTGAAGTGCCTCTATGATCTGATGGATGGCTGACACATCGGTATCTCCCAGAAACCTGAGGGTTACATGATAATTCTCAGGATTCACCCAACTGATACGTTCATCTGCAAGTGCTTCCATTAATTGGTTTCGGGCCCATAAAACTGTGCTCCCTACCCTCACAGGTAATCCAATAAATGTTCTAAAGTATTGAGGTTCCATTTCGAAAGCCAGTAGATTTGCATAAATTAGCCACCACAAATGTATTAATTTGAACAAATCACGTAACCAATGAAAAAGTTCGCAGTAGTATTATCAGGATGTGGGGTTTTTGATGGGGCAGAAATTCATGAGGCCACACTTAGTATGCTGGCAATCGCCAAAAAAGGCTGCAGCTATGAACTCTTTGCTCCCGACATAGATCAACACCATGTAATCAATCACATCACTGGTGAAGAGATGGATGAAACCAGGAATGTACTCATCGAATCGGCACGAATTGCCAGGGGGCACATCACCGATCTGGATAAATTCAATCCCGCTGAGTTTGATGGATTGCTTTTCCCCGGTGGTTTTGGCGCAGCAAAAAACCTCTCCACCTGGGCCTTTGAAAAGGCAAATGCAACGGTCCTGCCAGGCGTGGAAAAGGCCATCAATGGAATGGTCTCTTTAAAAAAGCCAGTGGGTGCATTATGCATCTCGCCTGTTCTTCTTGCCAGAATACTGGGTGAGGTGCACCTGACTATAGGTGATGACGAGGGGACCATTGATGCTATTGAATCACTGGGGACAAAACATGTATACACCACCCATGGAGAGGTAGTGGTTGATCCTGAACACAACCTGGTCACCACCCCATGTTATATGCTGGATGCCACCATCGACCAGATAGCCGAGGGAGCATACAATGTGGTGGATGCCATGATCAAAATGATGGATTGATAGCTCTTCAGCCGCAAATGCAATCTTTCAGGTTATATATGGGAATTGGGATACTGTTCTGCGCAGTTCTTCAACTGGGGGCTCAACATACAGAACCCGATAGCCTGATAATCACCAGGGGCGTTGTGGAGGGGATAGATACGATCCCGATGATTGAGCTCCCCGAAGTAGTTGTATATGACCGGCGGGACTTTGATTACCTCTATCTTAAGAGAAGGTACCGCCGTTTAATCAGGAATGTAAAAAAAGCCTACCCCTATGCAAAAATCGCCGGAGTAAAACTGAAAGAACTGGACGATCACCTGGCTACTTTCAAAAATGAGAAGGAACAAAAAGCCTATATCGATCAGGCTGAAGAGGAGATAATGGGGGAATTTGAGAAAGAGGTGAAAAAGCTGACTATTTCACAGGGGATTATCCTGGTTAAGCTTATCGACCGGGAGACAGGCAGGACCTCCTACCAGGTCATCAAAGAACTGAAAGGGGGATTTACCGCTTTCTTCTGGCAGGGCCTTGCCAGAATTTTTGGGAATAACCTGAAGGCCGAATATGATCCCGTGGATACAGACCGGGTCATTGAGGATATCGTCATGGGCATTGAGGCTGGATTTATCTGATGAATTAGTAAGCTCCACAAAGTTCTGCTTTCAGGAGCTGCGGTTTAATTGAACATTCGCACGTTGAGTTTGTTTCTTAATGCTAAACAAAGACCATTTTTCAGTTCAATGTCCGATCCGAGAAACAGACAATATACCAACGGAGAAATCACCGTCTTCTGGGTGCCTTCCAAATGCATCCATGCCACGACCTGCTTCAGGGAGTTGATTGAAGTCTTTAATCCTGGCAGAAGACCGTGGATTAATATGGAGGGAGCACCCACAAGGAAAATTATTGAGGTGACTAACAAATGTCCTACACAGGCCATCGTATGGAAGCAGAACACAGATCTATCGGAGGAAGAGAGAGCGAACCTGAGACAAACTGTTCGCGAAGAGGAGAATCCTGAGACACTTGCAACTCCGACGGGAAGATCTGAAGAGCCTGTTAATGAAACTACAAAACCCACCCGCATCAAACCCACAAACGTCCGCATTATGAAGGATGGACCTATTGTGGTGGAAGGTCAGTTTAAAGCTATTGGAGGAGATAACAGAGAATTAAAGCCTACCACCATGACCTCCTTTTGCCGCTGTGGGAATTCAAGGAGCATGCCCTATTGCGATGGTACTCACAGAAAAATTGGTTTTACCGAGTAACACATGCGATCATGGAAAAAGTGAATACCCTTTTTAAAGTGAATGAAGGCGGCCCATTGGAAGTCACAGGTAATTTCCGGGTTGTTAATTCTGGTGGTAAGATTATTGAGAATAAAGAACCTGTCTACCTTTGCCGATGCGGAGGGTCCTCCAATAAACCTTATTGTGACGGGAGTCACAACCGGAACGGTTTTTCCATCTGAATCATGCATGAAATCTATTACCTTTGAGGTATGTCTGCCATCCAGCTATATACCGAAACAGGGACATTAGAAGGAGTAATCCTGCACCCACCAGGGCCTGAGGTGGAAAACATGACCCCAAAAAATGCTGAAAGGGCCCTCTACAGTGATATCCTTAACCTTTCGGTGGCCAGAAGGGAATACAACCAGCTTGAATGCCTTCTTCAGAAACTGGTCCCCACCTACAGGGTGATGGATTTGCTTAAAGATATTCTCAGATCCAGTGAGATACGTGAAAAGATTGTAAAGAAAGCCTGTTATAACGAAGGACACCCCAAGCTTATCGATCAGCTGCTCGTACTTAATGAAACTCAGCTGGCCAAACAGCTGGTCCAGGGTGTTCCCCTGGAACGAAACACTCTCACCGGGTTTAAGAGTGATGAGCACTTTTCCCTCCGTCCCCTGCACAACTTTTTCTTCACCAGAGACTCCTCCATTGCATTGGGCGACAGGGTTTTAATAGCACGAATGGCCAACCGGGTCAGGGATAGGGAAGCACTTATCATGCAGTCCATATTCGATTACCATCCCCGTTTCAGGGTGCAGACTGTCAATCCGGGCGACAAAACCGACCAGGGACAAGTCTCCATTGAAGGAGGAGATCTGCTTATTGCAGCAAAAAACATTACACTGGTGGGCCTCAGCAACCGAACCACTTCCAGGGGCATCGATTTTCTGATTAAGATGTTGTCGGGACGAAAAGAGAAGCACCATATCCTTGTTCAGGAACTTCCCTCCTCTCCCGAATCATTTATTCACCTGGATATGGCCTTTACGTTGCTCGATTCCGACTCCTGTATGGTCTATGAACCGCTGATCCTAAATTCCAACAAGTACCAGACCATCCAGATCGATGTAGATAATGGGAAGGTGGAATCCATCCGGAATGTGGAAAATCTTGTGAAAGCCTTGTCATCCCTGGGTATGAATCTCAAACCCTCTTATTGTGGCGGACAGAGGGATACCATGACCCAGGAGCGGGAACAATGGCACAGCGGGGCCAATTTCTTTGCGGTGGGCCCCGGAAAACTGATTGGCTACAACCGAAACGTACACACACTGGAAGACCTGAACCGGTCGGGTTATGAGATTATTAAGGGGAGAGATGTGCTGGATGGCAAGATCGATCCAGAGTCATTTAATAAGTATGTACTTACCATTGACGGAGCTGAACTTTCCAGGGGAGGAGGTGGTGTACGTTGCATGACCATGCCATTCAGAAGAAAAATTTAACAGAATTTAGAGTTCAGAAAAGAGGAATTATTTACTTTTAGCAAGAATTAGGAAAATAGGAAAATGATGAGAATAAATACGTGGATAGGGATACTCTTTTTTAGCCTGGGCAGTCTGTCTGTTAGCGGGCAGCAAAACTTCGCCAGTATTTCATTTGGAACAAGCATGCCTCAGGGTGATTACGCTAAAACAGGCGATCTTTCCTCAAGTGGCTACGCAAAAACAGGTGGCACAATCAAATTTGACGGTGCTTTCTTTCCCGGATCCTATCTTGGCATTGGTGGTTCATTCTCATTCGGTTCCAATTATGCTCAGCGCGATTCGCTGATAAAGGATATGATTGTCTACATGGAAGAGAATGCAACCTCCATTATAGACATTCCTGAAGATGCCGAAATCATATATGGTACGGGTTTCTGGAACTACATCAACCTGTTTATCGGCCCTCACTTTTCCATTAGAGCCTCCCAGAGACTCTATATTGATTTCAGGGGACTGGCGGGTCTGACTGTCCTTCGTGCTCCCGATCAGGATTTGAGAATTAACTTCGACGAAACCAGCATCTATACCCACTCCAGCGGAAACAATCTTGCATTTGGATTCACCGCAGGTGGCGGACTGAGGATTAATCTTAATTCGGATCTTGCTCTGAAGCTCTCAGCAGACTATTTCCAGACCAAAGCTAAATTCGTCTATACTTTCGACCTATTCAGGGATGTTGTTGACGAAGTCCCCCCGCTGGATGCAGAGTTTTATGTAAAGACGGTTGAATTAACCATAGGCCTGGCTTACGCATTTTAACATATCCACCAAGCTCCCGTTCAAATTTTATGGATTATAACAACGAGAAATGTTGTTTTATCACATTAATCCTTAATGAATCATGAGGATCGACTTCAATTCATCTGGAAAAATCGCCTGGTCCCGGGGAATTCGCTGAAAACCACATGTGGTATTGACGTGGAAGTGATTCACCCGGGAGAACAAAATTCGCATGCAGGGCCCGATTTCTTCAATGCCCGTATTAAGCTTGGACATATGATCTGGGCGGGAAATGTGGAGATACACCATCGTGCATCCCAATGGAACCACCACAGGCATCACCTCGATCCTGCCTACGACAATGTGATTCTTCATGTGATTCATCACTTCGATGAGTTGACTAAAAACAGCAAGGATCGTCTGATACCTACTCTTGTAGTTGATCCTGATCATTCAAAGATCCTGCTTCATGAAAATCAGAGTACTTATGAAAACTGGCTGCCCTGTCAATCATCTATTTCCAATGTATCAAAAAAAAGCATAGAACCCTGGCTTGAAACCCTATATAACCAGCGATCAGGCCAGAAGGTCCGTCATGCTTCCCACCTCCTGACCCGATACCCTCATAACAGAGATAAAGCCCTTTTTCTGGCCATGGCCTCTGGATTTGGGTTGCCCATTAACAGCCTGCCTTTCGAAATAATGGCCTCAGGTATTCCTCTGCCTCTGCTGCTGGAAATTAAAGAGAGCCTACCCCATTTGGAGGCCCTTCTGTTTGGTCATTCAGGCCTGCTTATTAAAACTCAAAAACAGGATCCCTATACAATCTCATTGTTAAAGCGTTATGACCACCTGAAGAAAGCCCTGCCCGGGAGACCTGTTCAACCCCACCTCTGGAAATTCCTTCGCATTCGTCCCGCCTCTTTCCCTACCCTGAGAATGGCTCAATTCGCTTCACTCATTCATTCTCATTTTCCTCTGGATGATGACTTTATAAAAATTGAATCCATAGGAGAAATTGAACAAAGACTGCAACTAAACGCCAGCGAATACTGGAATACACATTATATATTCGGAAAGAACTCCCCACACTCCATAAAAAAGATGGGCAAACAGGCCATCCAAAACCTGATTATCAATGCGATTATACCCCACCTCCGGGCCATCGACAGAGTTGACTGGAGAAGATATAACGCAAGCAACGAAAAGGAAATGCTACAGGAGATGAGGGCTGAGTCTAACCATATTATCAAAAAATGGATTAAATTTGGAGTAATTCCGTGCAATGCTTTTGAAAGTCAGGCATTGATCCAACTTTATAATGAATACTGTAAGCAAAAACGATGTCTTGACTGTCGGATCGGGAAAAATTTATCAAAGCCATAGTCCATGAAGACGAAAAGTCTGAAGCACGCATATTTTACATTTGGATTGCTGATTGCTGTACTGATTATAGGCTCTGTTGGTTATACATTGCTTGGATACACGACATCAGAAGCTATTTACCAGACCATAATAACCATAGCCACCGTAGGATTTGAAGAAGTTCACCCCCTCGACAACCGGGGAATGTGGTTCACCTCCTTTCTGGTAATATTCTCCATCGGAATTTTTGCCTACGCAGTTACCACCTTTACAAGATACATCGTTGAAGGTGTATTCAGAAACTCATATAAAGATACCAAAGTGAAAAGAAAGATTGAAAGATTATCGAACCATGTAATCATCTGTGGTTATGGACGAAACGGTAAGCAGGCAGCCATCGAACTTCTTGAACATAATGTACCCATCGTGGTAATAGAAAAGGATGCCGGCGTAGTTCAATCATTGAGGGAAACTCCGGGAATGCTTTATGTGGAAGGAGACGCTTCTGATGAGGAAGTCCTTAACAATGCACATCTGGATAGTGCCAGAGCCATGATCACCACATTGCCGGAAGATGCGGACAACCTCTTTGTAGTACTATCGGCCATGGAGATCAATCCCTCCATTAAAATTATCTCACGTGCCTCATTAGAAAACTCCGACGTGAAACTTAAAAGAGCAGGTGCCACCAACGTAATAATGCCCGATAAAATCGGTGGTAAGAGAATGGCCAAATTGGTGGCACAACCCGATATTGTTGAGTTTATCGATTTCTTGCTCCTGCAGAGTATTGACAGTGTCTTATTGGAAGAGATATCGTGTAAAGACATGGCAGCCTGTTTCACCGGAAAGTCAATTTCCGAACTGGATATAAGGAATACATCGGGGGCCAATATTATTGGATTAAAGAGGCATGATAAATCATATCTGATCAATCCCTTGCCTGAAACCACACTTGCCTCAACCGATCAGATTTTTGTCCTCGGCACCAAAGCACAAATTAACCATCTGATAAAGACCATTACTACAGACGGCTCAGTGCAGTAATAATATGGCCATACAGTTACCCAATCAACTGATTTTCTGGGTTGTGGTCTGTTTGAAAATCTTCTTATTTCAAATTGTTATTTCAAAATAAATAAATACCTTTGCAACTCGAAAAATGGAATAGATTTTTTTAAAGTAGAAAACAGGATGTATTTAACAACGGAGAACAAGAAGGAAATCTTCAAGACGTATGGCAAATCAG
>JAOZUK010000812.1 GCA_029938715.1 Bacteroidales bacterium
CGCTTTGTGGAAATGGTCAAGGCTTCCTGTGATCCGTTAACCCAGGATTTTATCTTTATTACGAAGAAGGCCAGGACCATTAAAAATTATCACCACTGGCTTGAGAAAGAGTTTAATAGGCCAATCTCCCTTACCGCTCTGAGACGTTGTGTTAAACGAGAGAACCTTAAACCATACTTGGGTAAACCGGATTTTGAAGCAGATGTTTTGGAGAAAAACTGTTTTGCGCCCGAGCCGGTCTTTGACTTGATCCAGATGGATGGCTGTGTGTTTCGATATCTGAAAATCAGAAATGACAAAGGCTATTGGCAAAAGCCAAACGTGATCGAATTGTATGATACCGGGTCACGGTACATGTTTATTCTGGATGCGTATTTCTCCGAAAGCAACTGGAACTCGGTGGATCTTTTTACCCGGTTTTTATTGTGTACGCCTTTTCCTCAAAAAAAAGTCCGTATCAGACCGGATAACGCAAAAGGCTTCTTGAACCTGAAAAGGGCCATCAACGCTCTGAATTTAAGCCATTCCACCCCGGATGGGTTTTATATGGAGTCTGATTTCTCGAGGATTCATGCTCCCAAGGAAAAGGCACATCTGGAGTCTTCCCACCGCAGCTTTCACAATTTTGAAATTCGAATAATCAAGGCATTTGAAAACAGAATTGCAAAGACCGAGCCCAGTTTCCTTTTTTCTAATGGTAGAAAAGAGAAAATAACGGTCACCTTCATTGATATTACTCTCCATAATTTAAAAACAAGCCCTCTTATAGAGGCGTATCGCCATGAGCATAACAGTACAAAACACTATTTTTCTGAAAATGGGAAAGTCTCTGCCTGGGTGCCGGATCATAAACTTGCAGATTTTTTCAGGACGACACCTGATACCCTG
The DNA here is from genome assembly GCA_029938715.1 of Bacteroidales bacterium. Taxonomy (GTDB): domain Bacteria; phylum Bacteroidota; class Bacteroidia; order Bacteroidales. The sequence goes on from JAOZUK010000812.1 coordinate 889, forward strand.
ACCTTTTCTCCCGGGCAGGTTAAGGAGTATATGAAATATGGCTTCACGAAAACAAAAGCCACCGTGTCCAAAAAGAGGATCATCAGGTTTGACAAGCAGAATTATTATGTGACCATCGGTGCGGACTTCTTTAGCCGGCATAAAAGCACCCCAGTGCAAATATCCCGATACAATGACAAGCTCTTTATTTTTGAACCGAAGGAGAATGGTATTCTTCTGGGCGAAGCACTGGCCCAAAAGCCTCCGGAGAAAAAGGTTGAATCATGCATCAAACAGCCTGAAGAAAATGAACCGGAACAAATAATGGCCTTTTTGGAGAAGCACTGCATGGCTGTTGATCGCCCGGCCTTGATCGAAATCTATCATAAGGG
>JAOZUK010000813.1 GCA_029938715.1 Bacteroidales bacterium
AGCCACGGCCAAATATCACAATGGCATCCTTAAGGCAGTCCTGATTGATGCTGTAGATATCTTCAGCAGAAAGCTTCAGTCCAGCCTCCTGCATCTGATCAAAGTTATATTTTTCAATCAACATGGGAATCCACATTCCCTCTTCGGCCCTCAGGTGAAGAGCTCCAGTATTTAAGAAGATAATCACCAGAATGGCAGATACTCTCCACCTATATCTCCGGAGTTTTTTCATATAAATGATTTTAATTCACTGTAGACTTTTTGAACAGGCAAACCCATTACATTGAAATAGCTGCCAACAATTCGCTCTACTGCTATATAACCTATCCACTCCTGTATCCCATAGGCGCCTGCCTTATCGTAGGGTTGACAGCGATCCACATAACCTTCAACCTCCTCCATCTCCAGGATGGAAAAAGTAACATCTGTTACCGCAAAAAATGATCTTCTCCCCTTCTCCGATCTCAAACAGACCCCGGTGAAAACCTGGTGAGTACCTCCCGACAGGCTAAGGATCATAGAAATGGCCTCTTCCCTGCTATCCGGTTTTCCCAGCTCTTTTCCACGATGCCATACAATGGTATCGGCTGTGAGCAGAATCTGCCTGGAATTGAGGGGTTCCAGATAGGCATCCGATTTATGTTCAGCCAGGAACTGAGCTATCTCTCCTCCAGTCAGGGTTCCGGGATATTTCTCATCACTATGCCCAGTGTCAACTACCCTGAAGGGGATTCCCAACTCTTTCATCAAGACTGATCTTCGTGGCGAACGGGATGCCAGTAGAATTTCATATGAACTGAGATCCTTCAACCCATCTAATACTTGAAGTTGACCAGAAAGAAAACCACTACCGAATAGAGAATCCCTGCAAGCATCACTACCTTGATCAGGCTGCTGGCACGTCCATATCCCTTCTTATCCTTAGCTTTTAGCACTTGAACGACCAGGAGTATAAGTGGAATAACCAGGCACAGGGCGAAGTAGATCAACGATATATAGTCTAAGGGGTCCACAGAAAAAACAATGTATTTAAACAACAGGGAGATAAGCATAAATATCATACCTGAGATCAACAGGACCAGTAGGGTTTTAGTCCATACAGCTCCCAATATGATGGGTACAGTCTTCATTCCGTAAGCCATATCTCCTTCAAAATCTTCAGCATCTTTGATAATCTCCCGGATCATAGTGGTAAAAAATGCAAAAAAACTGAAAGCGCTAATCCAGGCAAATATGTAACCAAAACTTGCATCATTTC
>JAOZUK010000295.1 GCA_029938715.1 Bacteroidales bacterium
GCTGAAAATCAGCTTCTGATTTTCTGTTTAACTCTCCCCCTTCACTGTAAAGAACTGCAGATCAGAAATGTTTAAAATATAGCTCATGCTATATAATTTAAACTCTGCAATATAATTTAAACTTTTCCTGTAATTTTTAATCTTTTAGGGATATAACTTCTTGTTGGCACATTGGCATTTATCGGAACTTCTCATTACGTAACGAATCATTTATTAACTAAAACTTTGAAACTATGAAACGTTCAATCTTAATGTTATTGGCAATTGCTGTAGCCCTGATATTTTTTGGCTGCGAAAAAGAAGCAATTCTACCACTGGAGTCTGGCATGGATGACCAGGAAACTACCGCTCTTAAAGCTGCTAAAGACAAAGTAAAAAGGACATTTGAAGGGATTTGTACTCCTGTTGACAATGGGGATCCCAATGTTAACGAATGGTACGATGATACAGATGATTGGAGGACTACAGGAACCACTATTTGGGAGTTCGATCCTAATGGTGGATTTTTCGGAACAGCTGTGTTAACTGTTGAAGCTAAGAATCCCCATGAAGATAATCGTGGTATATGGGAAATGGAATGGAGCGGTGAGATAAACTTCGTCGGCGAAGTCATGGTTATAGCGGCTACTGCTACAGGTGTAGGTGTAGAAGGTAAAGTGAAGGGAATGAAAGCTAATTGGACCTATACGATGAATTATGTTGGTACTTTTCCTCCCCTCGACGTGAAGAATCCAACTTGTTTCTACACCGTCGAAGGTAATATTGTAAAACCTCAGGGTCCCATCAAGCATATGGATTAGGAATACTAAGGTCTCAAGAAAAAGCCTTATCAACCTGCGTTATCTAAAAATGCAACCACACCATATGCCCGTCATCCAACGGGCATATGGTTTTCAGGAAGAATAGCGATAGCCTTGCTCCCCCTATTAACCCATCTTACTCATTTGAATAAAAATAGAAAAGGACATTATGAAGCACTCAACCTTAATTTTAGCATTACTGGTTCCTGTATTTACCATTAGTGTTTTTTGTTGCACAAAAGATGACCCTATACCACTGGATATAATTCAGGATGATCAGGAGCCGACCCCTGATAAAACAGACGATTACAGCTTTGAATTTGAGGGGCGTACCAGAAGTTATAATCTCTTCCTGCCGGAAAATTATTCGAAAACAGCAAATTTACCATTGATGATTTATTTGCATTCCTATGATTGGAATCCATATGAAGGAATGGAGTATACTCAGATGAATCTGGTAGCTGACACATCGGGATTTATTCTTGTATGCCCAGCTGCGGTCAACAATCGATGGAACAGTGGAGTTGGAGAAAATCCTGATTGGCCGGCTCCTGAGGTTGATGATGTTGGATTTATCAATGCATTGATAGATACACTGAGTGCAAATTTCAGTATTGATCCTGAAAGAATTTATGCCTGTGGGTTCTCCAACGGAGGTTTCATGTCGCACAAACTTGCCTGCCAATTGAGTCATCGAATAGCCGCCATAGCATCAGTTGGTGGAATTATATCTACAGGTACTGTTGACAATTGCAATTCGCTACATCCTATGCCGGTTCTACAGATACACGGAACACTGGATAAAATTGTACCAATAAACGGAACCACCGGCTGGCATTCTGTAGAAGAAACAGTGAGTTTCTGGTCTGAATTAAATGGTTGCGTTAAAGTTGATACCATTCAAATTCCAGACATAGACCAAACCGACGGATGCACTGTCCAAAAGATCATATATTCTGACAGCTATAGGAAAATTAAGGTCATACTTTTCAAGGTGATAAGAGGAGGCCATAGCTGGCCAAGCGCAACCGCTGATTATTCGTGGGCGGGAAATAGAAACATGGATATTAATGCCAGTTTGGAAATTTGGGATTTTTTAAAAAACTATAAGCTTGACCAATAATTTTATTCGAAAAAGGAGTAGTGGATTTTTGCTGGTTTTTGTTGTAACTTATTCAACTCTCAAAGAAACACAGTCACACTTTTAAACAAAGATCATGACAGTTAATCTTCCCATGGAGCAGAAGTTTATCGACAGGCTCACCGAAGTTATTGAGGCGAATTTCTCCGATGGTGGTTTTGGGGTTTCAGAGCTGGCCAAGGAAATGGGCATCAGTCACTCCAGCCTTCACAGGAAATTAAAATCCATTGCTCAACAGTCCATCAGCCAGTTTATTCGTGAAACCAGGTTAAAACGAGCTATGGAATTACTGCAATTGCAGGCAGGTACTGTATCTGAAATTGCCTATGGGGTGGGATTCGGCAGCACGACCTATTTTTCCAAATGCTTCCATGACTATTATGGTTACCCACCTGGGGAGGTGAGAAAACGATATGTTTCAGAGCCTGATGCTGATGAGGATCCATTTCCCAATGAAAATTCGGAGAACCAGATCAGATCGATTGCTGTACTCCCGTTTGACAATTATACAGGAGATGAGAGTCAGGCATTTCTGGTTTTTGGGATGCACGATGCTTTAATCAGCGAGTTGGGTCAATTGGGCGGCATCAGGGTCATATCAAAAACATCCACTTTATGTTATTCGGGATCAGGAAAGACCATCAGGGAGATCGCGTCAGAATTGAATGTGGATGCAATTATTGAGGCATCGGTACTCGGTGCAGACGATAGCATCAGGGTACAACTCAAACTAATAAAAGCCTTTCCTGAAGAACAGCAGATCTGGGCTCAAACCTTCGAAGTGGATATGAGCAATATCCTGAAATTATACAGCCAGGTTATAAAAAATGTTGCCAATGAAATTCAGGTAAAACTTTCACCTGAGCAACAGAGCCAGCTTGCCGACTCCAGGGAAGTTAATCCCGAATCCTATAAAGCTTATCTCCGGGGTAAGTATCATTTATACCAGCTTACACCAGAGGGAGTGAAAAAGGGAATGGAATATCTTCATGAAGCGGTCAGAATAGATCCGGCAGAGCCCTTTGCTTATGCGGGACTGGCACTTGGATATCTTGATCTTGCTCATGGACCACTCGGTCCCCACGATGTATACCACAGAGCGGAGGCCGCTGCCAGACAGGCGATTAAACTTGACAACACCATTGCTGAGACTTATCTGGCCCTTGGGGAACTTTACACCTACTCCTTCTGGAAATTTGAGGAGGGAGAGAAGTATTATAAACAGGCTCTGGCGCTTAACCCGAATTTAAGCCTCGCACATTATCATTATGCTTGGGCTCTTTTTCTCCTCAACAGGCATGAGGAGGCAATTGTTGAACATCAACTTGCACAGAAGTTCGATCCGTTTAATCCTTTGATTACGGCATTTCTTGGGGCCTTGTATTCTTTCCTTGGCCGGTATGAAGATGCGTTTCTGGAAGCTCAGAAATCATTTGACATTCAACAGGACAATCCTTTTGGATATTTTGTTTTAGGTGAGAACTATCTGGCCATGGGTAGAAATGACGAGGCCATAGAGGCACACCAGAAACTTGCAGAATTTGCCCCCATATGGAACTGGGTACTTGGCTATACCTATGCTTTGACCGATCACCGCGATGAAGCTGAAAAAATTCTGAATGATCTGGAGAATTCTCCTGTCAATAGCTGGAGCGCCGTAGGTCTGTCAGTAATGTATGGAGCTCTGGGCAGAATGGACGAAGCATTTAAATGGTTAGATTATGAACCCCATCATGTCTGGATAGCCTGGGCTGGTGTGATGCCCATATGGAAACCCCTGTGGAAGGAAGATCGACTTGTTGAATTTGTAAAACGGTTAAATCTGCCGAAGGTCTAATTGCGATTCAGACCAGCAGGATCAATCTCATTATAAGCGTCCTAGTCCGCGTCCATAACCCTGGCCACGTCCACCTCCTTGTCTGCGCCCATAATAACCCTGACCACGTCCTTGTCCTTGTCCGCGCACGTAATAACTCTGACCACGTCCTTGTCCTTGTCCGCGCACGTAACCCTGACCATTTCTGGTACCCTGACTATTGTATCTGATACAGGTTTGGTTAAACCATGATTTCTGTTCAACCGTAAGCAAATTTCGAATAGCCTGATTGTGACTATTTTGCTCGGCATTCATCTTCATCTTCGCCTCTTTCGCGCCAGCTGCATCAGTTTCTGAGTAAAAATTTGAACGCAGCGCATCCATCTTTGTTTGATGCTGGGTGCTTAATTTGTCAATATCTGACTTTTGCTGGGTGCTTAGGTTTGGAATTTCCTGACAAACATCACCACGATTTACCCTTTGCGAATAGGCAGCTGAAGCGGTCACAAAAACGACTGCGATCATCAGTAATTTAATGGATTTCATAGTCATATGATTTATAATGTTTATCAAATACTCTTACAATTTAATACTTTTTTCTCGTATGATGAGAATATTCTCGATATAACTTGATATATCAGCAGAATTATATGCTATTCCGCTAATCCTACCTCTATTTCAATTTTCTGA
>JAOZUK010000296.1 GCA_029938715.1 Bacteroidales bacterium
ACTCGGTGTGTTCAGAACCTCCATGTTGAGCCATGATAATCTCAAGTCCCTCTCTCTTTTTATCGAAATCAGTGAGAATATCAATTTCCCCATAACCGATCACCGACCGGTAGAGCGTAGACCAGTCACACGCATTTGTGCCTTTAATTAATCCGGTTTTCTGTTCAACCTCAAAACAGACCCTGGGGTGAGCCCGTAAAACATCGATTTTCTTTCCCCTTGACGCGGAATGGATGTAGATGTAATTGTCTTTATAGCCGTAATTGAAGGGTAAAAGGTAGGGCTCTCCATTATCAATCATAGCAATTCTGCAAATGGTAGATTGAGAAAGTACCTCTTCAATGATCCGCTTATCTGTAATCTCCTGGTTTCTCTTTCTCATCAATCTATGGTAAATTCGCTATAAGAATATAATTATAGCCATGCGAGTGCCTATTCTACGCTATGTCGAAGTTAATGAATCAAATGGGGTTTATCAATATTCCTGATCAAATGCATTGTTGATTAACATTTCATATCTTAGTAATTGAAAAAAATGATGTAGTTCTCATCTCTAAAATCGTTATTATGAAACGCTCCCTCCAATTGTCTTTCTTCCTGGTATTGTTTACGTTAGGTGCCACAGTTGGTGCACAATCCACTCTGACCGAGATATGGCGCACAGATGAGGTTTTAAACACCTGTGAATCAGTTTTATATGACAAGAATCTCAACCAGCTTTTTGTGAGTTGTATTAATGGGAGTCCGGCCGAGAAAAACAGCGAAGGATTTATTTCAGTTGTTAAATTGGACGGAACCATACAATCACTGAAGTGGGTTACGGGTTTAAATGCACCTAAAGGGATGGCGATCCTGGGTGGGAAACTCTATGTGGCAGACATTGACGAGCTGGTGGTGATAAGTATAAAAAAAGCCAAAATAGTGGATAGGATTCCAGTAGAGGGAGCTACCTTTTTGAATGATGTGGCGGTTAGTCCGGATGGTAAGGTATACTTTACCGATTCAGATACAGGTATCATATGGATCTATAGTGGAGGCAAGCTACAAATGTGGATTAAGGAAGGATTGAATAGACCCAACGGACTCTATATTGAAGAAGACCGGGTACTGCTTACCTCCTCAGGGAGTCAGGATTTGAAGGTAATAGATCGTTCTACCGGAGAGGCAAAGGTGGTCACCACCGACATTGGTCATGGCGATGGCGTTGAGTTCACCGGCAAACAAGGTTATTATCTCACATCTAGCTGGTCTGGTGAAGTTTTTATTATCTCACCGGATTACAACAAACTCTCATTGTTAAAAACATCTGACCAGGAGATTAATTCGGCGGATATAGGATTCAATATGGAAGAACAGGTGGTCTATGTTCCCACATTCTTTGACAACAGGGTTGTGGCCTATAAGCTGACCATCAATTAGCCTTATTATTGGATTGGTTTTAGATCTACGCGCCTGAAGAAGATTTCGGCGCCTTCGGATTGAATTTGTATCCGGCCTTTGCGCGGTTGAACATTTTCAGCGCTATTTACCAGTTGGCCATTCAGGAAAAAAGTCAGGCTATCCCCTTTTGCAATGCACTCTAACCTGTTCCATTCGCCCAACGCTTTCTCCACGTCATTGCTACCTCTGAAACCCAGGGTATCTTCCCAACCCGGATCACGTCCGTACCAATTGATCCGGCCCTCGTTTATAGTCACTTTCTCGCCCTGTGGATTAAAAACATATGAGTTACCCTGTCTTTCCGGACTGACTCCACATGTGATTTGAAATTGATCGCTGCCATCTCCCACCACAATAAAATCACCTGTACCGCCTTCGATAATCTGGCACTCAATGGAATGGATCCAGATCCCCTGGGAACTGCCATCTTCTCCCCGGGAGTGCAATAGCACCCCGCTATCCCTGGCTCTGTCTACTCTGGGTTCAAAGGTGAGGCCACCCCATTTGAATTCAACCGTTAGCCTGTAATTCTCATACTCTTTATCTGTGGTAATGCAACCCCACTCCTCTCCGGAGATCCTGATCATGCCCTCCTGCACAGTAAATACCTTTTTGGGATCATCGTTGCGACCTCTGTTCTGAATAAATGTATACCACCCTTCTAAATCAGTGCCATTAAATAGTTTAATGGATTGCTGCCTGGAGCATGCGCTAAACCCAATAAGCATTATAACAAGTCCTGTGGAAGTATAGAAATTTCTCATGATTAGATCGTTAGTTGAAGGTTGGGGAGATAAGTTAGCGATTATTATTAGATATTTCGGTGACCAGTGATATTGACTATTGGCTATCATAACCTATATTTAGACAGAGAAACTCAAATCAACCCAAATTATGAAGTACCCTGTTTATTTACTGCTTGCCTTTATGGTATTCTCATGCCAGAGCTCAACAAAACCTGACATTGAAATTGTTGGCGAACTAAAACAGTGGCATAAAGTTACACTCGAAATAGAGGGTCCTGAGACTTCAGAATATGCAAAAGAGAATCCTTTTCTGGACTATAAACTGGAGGTGATTTTTACCAGCGGATCAAAGTCCTACAAAGTTCCGGGATATTTTGCGGCTGATGGAAATGCAGGTGAAACTTCAGCCAGTGAAGGAAACATTTGGAAGGTGCATTTCAGACCGGATGTTACCGGATCCTGGAAATATCAGGTCTTCTTCAAAAGAGGAAAGAACATTGCTGTGGTTGACGGAAGCGATCAGGGAGATCCGGTTGGCCCCGATGGGGAAGAGGGAACACTCGAGATTATGGGATCGGACAAGACCGGCTCTGATTTCAGGGCAAGAGGTAGAATTATTAATGGAGGAAAAGGGTATTTCAGGTTCCAGGATACGGATAAGATCTGGATAAAGAACGGGGCCGACAGTCCGGAAAACTTCCTGGCCTATGATGGTTTTGACCAGACCTCACGTTTTAGTCTGAAAAGTGTGGTCAGGGAAGGAGAGGCCGACCCGAAGGAGAGTCTGCACCGGTATGAATCTCATGTAAACGACTGGAATGAAGGAGATCCTACCTGGAAGAATGGAAACGGTAAGGGTATGATAGGAGCCTTAAATTATCTTCATTCGGCCGGGGTGAATTCGGTCTATATGCTCACCATGAATATTATCGGGGACGGAAAAGATGTATGGCCCTATACCGATTACAATGAACGTTACAGGTTCGACTGCAGCAAGCTGGACCAGTGGGAAATTGTATTTGAACATATGGAGACACTGGGCATTATGGCACACTATGTGTTGCAAGAGACCGAAAATGAATGTTTGCTCGATAGTGGGTATACAGGGGTTCAACGGAGGGTTTATTTACGCGAGCTTATAGCCCGTTTCGGTCATCACCTGGCAATTAGTTGGAATCTGGGGGAGGAGAATGGACCTGCACATTGGACTCCCATTGGTCAGACCGATGAGCAGAAGAAGGCCATGGCCGGGTACATCAAGCAGATCAATCCCTATCCTTCCAATGTAGTTTTGCATACCCATTCGGATGATGAAAATCAGGATGCATACCTGACACCCATGCTTGGATTTGAGTCCCTGGATGGTCCTTCGCTACAAATAGGAAATCCGGCCAAAGTGCACGAACGAGTGAAAAAATGGGTGCATGAATCAGAAAGTGCCGGATTGAGATGGATTGTTAACCTGGATGAGATCGGACCGGCCTGGAAAGGTGCTATGCCCGACTCCCATGATGCCAATCATGATACCATCAGGAACCACTGTTTGTGGGGTGCCCTTATGGCTGGAGCAACAGGTGTGGAATGGTATTTCGGGTATCGCTTCCCTCACAACGATCTTGGTCTGGAGGATTTTCGCAGCCGGACCAACTGGTGGAAACAATCCACATTTGCCACTCAATTTTTGAGCCAATTTCCCCTTGAAGAGATGCAAAGTGCAGATGAACTGGTGGGGGCAGAGGGAGTCTATTGCCTGAACATACCGGCTGAATTGTATGTTGTGTATCTCCCTGCTGGCACGGGAAATGCCAGACTTCGCATTGCTTCAGACAGCTCCTTTGTTGTGAAATGGTTCAATCCGAGAACGGGTGGAGACCTGCAGGAGGGTAGTGTTTCAGCTCTGATTGGCGGAGGCAATCGGAGCCTGGGTAATCCACCTGAAGATTCTTTAAAAGATTGGGTAGTTGTGGTTCAAAAAGACTAGTTCTTAATGATCCTTTTGGCGGAGCATTTTTTGGCCATAAAAAAAGCCTGTCAATAAATGACAGGCTTCACTAATACTTTAAAGTCAGAGTGTCTTATTATAGCAAAGTGACGTTTGAAGCGTTCAATCCTTTTGGACCTTCCTGAACATCGTAGCTAACTTTGTCTCCTTCAGAGATTTCGTCATTTAATCCGCTCTGATGAACAAATACATCTTTTCCTCCGTCATCGGGAGTGATGAATCCAAAACCTTTAGTGTTGTTGAAAAATTTTA
>JAOZUK010000297.1 GCA_029938715.1 Bacteroidales bacterium
GGTATGGCCGGAAATGTCTCGGCATTCAATACTGTATTTACCTTCGATATCTACCAGGCCTATATCAGGCCCGACAAGAGCGACAAACATTACCTGAAAGTGGGAAGATGGACCACCGTGGTGGGTGTCCTGGTCAGTATCCTGACCGCCTATGTGGCCAGGTCCTTTAACAATGTAATGGACTTCCTTCAGCTGATATTTGCCTTTGTGAATGCCCCGCTGTTTGCAGCCTTCCTGCTGGGAATGTTCTGGAAACGCACCACTGGTCACGCTGCCTTCTGGGGACTGATTGGCGGAACCATCTCGGCTGCTGTTCACCATGGATTCACACTTCCAGCAGGCGGATCCGTTGGTATAAAAGGTGGATTTTTCGGACTGGTTAATACCTACCCCAGTGAGATGGCCCAGAACTTCTGGACCGCCATCTACGCCTTTTCAACGGCCCTCATACTAACATTTGTTATTACTTTGCTTACAAAGAAACTGAAGACCGATGAGGACTTGAAAGGACTGGTCTACTCGTTGACTCCGAGAATCAAGGATGACTCCAAACACTGGTATCAGAAACCAGAGGTTATGGCTGTAGTCATTGGTGCAATTGCCATTGTATTAAGTATTATTTTCTGGTAAAAAAAAGCAATCATGGGATTAGATATAAAAATACCAATTGGATTAATGTTCAGCATTTTTGGACTGATCCTCTTTATACTTGGGCTTGTAACATCAGGTGACACTGCCATGTACGAGCAATCGCTGGGCTACAACATCAATCTCTTGTCGGGCAGTGTGATGCTGGTGTTCGGTGGCTTTATGCTGTTCACCTCCAGTCTATTTAAAAAGAAGAAGAAAGAGGAGTAAATGAATCTCTCAGCCTGAAACAACTACTATCCAAGTAGCTGTTTTTTCCACATGCAAGCGCTGGATGTGAGGGACTATTCCTTACTCCAAGGGTGCCAAATGGGGATTCCTGCCCTCACAATCAAAATACCAGTAACTATTATCATTTTTCATCACTAAACTTGTGGCACCTGCAAAAATCGAAACTACATGATCCAAATTGTCTATTCTAACCGGAGTATTAATACCGATGGGATCATGTGGCTCTTCCCATACACAGGTAAAACCCCAAAACCAGACCGTTCCATCCTCTCTTAAGGCTAGGTTAAAGTCATAATTTGCTGATATTTGAACAATATGATCTAAATCCTTCACTTGAACAGGATCAATACGATTTTCAAAACTACCATCACCCAATTGGCCAATACTATTTTTCCCCCAGGCCCAGACAGTCCCATCCTCCTTTAAAACTACTGTACGTCTGACAACTACATTCTGAACTGCAATAACATCCTGAATTGGAACCAAACCACCCTGCCCTGGTTCTGTTGAGTAAAGTTCTCCCAAGGAGCCATCATTCTTTAGAGCCATGGATTGAGAAATAGATACGATTTGTTCGAGGTTAGAAATTAGTTCGGGTTCATAGAAAGTATTTTCAACATCGGGTCCAATGCTTATTTTCCATACCGTACCATCCTCCCTGAGGATATTATGTGTACTGAAAACTCTCCCAATAGCTTTAGCATCACTTAAGTAACTGCAATTTATGGGAGATGTAATTTCAGGCCACATCATACTTGAATACAAATCACTACCCCAAAACCAAATATTGCCGGTACAATCAATTGCTGTGACCATCCCCGCGGCTATATCAAAGTCAACGATCTTTTCAGTGATAGGAACTTGAAGCGGAATGTCGCTGCTTTCCATAATATCATTGCCAAATTGACCACTAAAGTTCATCCCCCATAGCCATAGTGTACTATCAGGTTTTAAAATGGCATGCGTGCCAAAATCCGACTTCATTTTTCCAAATAAATGATCTTCACTATCAATATTGAAATCATCATCGGGAAGAATTTGATCTTTTGTACACGAATGCAATACGATGCTGGTCAGGATGACCAGCAAAATACCAAGACGTATTACTTTAGATAAATGAGCCATTTTAGTAGTTCTGATATTAGTGAGCCAACAAATATTCTACTTTCAATCCCGGGATAATTTCAAATCTACAAGCTATTTTAAAGTAAATCAAAAAATCTGTAATCATCAATTCGTTCCAGGATTGCAGCTGATACAGGAAATATTATTCCCTGAGGGGTAAAACTCGGATTAGAAAGAATATGGTGAATCAGGTATAGGTTCACCGGTACTCCTATCATGTTCTCCGACAAATCCTCCTTCAATTCTTAATCCCATGTGGGTAAATCGTTGATCTTCAATAAGGAAATTTCTTACCTTGAAGAGCTTCAAATCATAGTAACGCAACCTTCTAATAGAGTTATCTATCTTTAGAAAAATACTATAACCTGAATCCCTAACAAAAGACATCCATGGCCATCCTGAAAAGATTCCTTTTACTGCTTTTTGCACTTGTTTTTACAGCCTGTCCCTTTATGCCGGACGACTATGAGTTTGAGTATACAACCATTGTTACGGAATCCCCGGTAAACCTGGAAGGAATAAACTCCGCGTATGACGACTATAATTCTGACCTGCCTTATCCCTACCAGGGTTTAGAAATCTATTTCTCATCCAATAGAAAAAGTAAAGGAGTACATTTTGATATCATCCGTGGGAGTCTGTTTCTTTCCTACCATGAAAAAGACGATTTACTGGACGTTCATTCCGGGATTCCTGGTGAACTTAACACCTACGAAACGAAGCTCTTTGATCTGATAAACTCACCAGACGATCAACTGGGGCCCCACACCTTTTGGGGTCCGCAGGAATACAGCTATTTCTTTTATGCGGACAACCAGCACGGGGATTATGATATCCTCTATACCCACCACCTTAAATCCGATTTCGGGACCTACCAGGCCAAAGAGTTACTCAATGGTCCCGATACCCTTATGGTTATCAACTCGGATATGGATGATCTCTACCCGAGTATTACGGAAGATCAGACAAAGCTGTTCTTTTGCAGCAACAGGGAGAATGACCATTTCGATATCTATAGCATTCCCTTACCTGAAGCAGATAGTCTGCACGCTTTTATTACCGCAAATGAACCCGGTGAACCTGTATTGAACACGGTGCTTTCCAGCGACTACAATGATAAGTGTCCTTACATTTACGAAGATATCATGGTATTCACCTCAGACAGAGACGGTGGCCAGGGCGGTTTTGATCTCTACTATTCACTCCTGGAAGACGGTACATGGTCCGCTCCGGTAAACTTCGGTCCGAAAATCAATACGGAATACGACGAATACAGGCCCATCTTCTTTAGTTTTTTCGGTTATGACTTTCAGAATCTCATGATCTTCTCTTCCGACAGGCCCGGCGGACAGGGTGGTTTTGACTTGTACATGGTAAAGACGGATGGCCTCATCCTGCCCACGTTCAAATAGATTTGAGACAATTTATCTTTTTTTCCAGCCAGCTGAGATAACCAGGATGGCCCCTCCAAGTACGGTGAGGGCTCCCAGCACACTCATCATTGAAAAGGATTCAGGCTCAATCCAGGGCACATTCATTCGAGTAAGGATGGCCATGGTAACAAAGGTAATAATGGGATTCAATGTGATAATCACACTCACCCGTGTGGCTTCAGTTAACTTGATGGCCAATGCCAGCGAGCCATATGCCAGAACCGTATTCAGACCCAGGTAAAACAGGAGGATCCAGGTGAGGGCCGGCATGCCCTGGAAACTGGAAAACTTCACCAGGGGTGCAAGGCCCAGTGCACACAGGCCATAGATAAAGAGGTTGAGCTGATTGGGATGAACCTTTCGAACCAATCCCTTTTGAAGTGTGGCAAAAACCGCCCACGACAAACCACCCCCAAGCACCAGCAACATTCCCAGTGTAAAATGATCAGCTCCTCCTGCCAGCTCCCCGAGTTGTTCTGAATAGAAGAGTCCGATACCCGACAACACCCCGATAAATCCAACGATATGTTTCCAGCTCACATGTTCACGAAAAATAATGATCCCTGACAACGCAAAGCTTACCGGAGCAATCTGAATAAATATCTGGGAGCTACTGGGGGACACATACTTAATACCTGTAATGAAACCCAGGTAGTTCAGTGCCAGAAACAAGGCTGCCAGCAATAGTTGATAGGGAGGACGGCGGAATATTCCAAAATCGTTTCGACGGAAAATCAAGGTCCATACTCCCAGTAAAATAAAAGCAGAAAAGAACCTGAACCAAACCACTGTAACGGGTGACAATTCGTAGGTGATTACCTTTAGCACAATGGCCATAAATCCCCACATAGACGCAGTGAATGCAGCGTAAAGAATACCTTTTCGATTGTCAGTTCCCATAAAAGACCGGCTTACCAACTTATATCCATCTCATCGATCAGGTAACCGGCACCTGCAAACTTATCGATGATAAACAAAACATACCGGATATCCAC
>JAOZUK010000814.1 GCA_029938715.1 Bacteroidales bacterium
CTTGTAAACATATTAAGCGACACCAGTGCTCCAAGCTCTCTGTTCGGCGGAAATACGGAAAAAAGTAATACCATAAAGCCTGCAATTACCACAATCGCATTGAAGCTGATTGCCCTGCCCGAATGAGCCATTGTTTTTTGTGCCGCAAGCAACTGGTTATCTGATTTTGAAGCATTGATACGGTACTGTTCAATAAAATGCACCGCATAGTCGATCCCAATCCCAATGGCAATACTTGAAAGCAGTGCGGTTGTGGTATTTAGCGGAATATTCAGGAAGCCCATGATTCCAAAACTTATTAATGCTGTAATGGTAATGGGGACGGCTCCGATTAAACCTATTTTGAAGTTTTTATACATTAAAGACAGAAGAAGAATAACAATTATTAACGACAGGATCAAGCTCATTATTTGTCCTTCTAATATCAAGTCTGTAAATATCAATCCTTTATAACCACTTCCGGCATATTTCATTGTAATCCCGTATTGATTAAAATCATCTTCATAGGTTTCAATGATTGCAATGGCTGAATTCAGGGCTTTAGAATTATCGCTTTTTAGCTGGAAGGTGACATTCAGTTTCGCATAATCGTAATCGACTACTTTATTCAGGTTTTCGGGATCGCCCGACATTTCATACAGCAACAGATACTGGGCTATCATATCCTGGTCATCAGGAATGGTGTTGAATTCTTCCTGATCGGCATTCATCACCTTGTTCATGCGCTTCGCATAATCAGTAAGTGTAAAAGAGTTACCCACGACTTCAAGATCATCTTCCAGCTGGTTTTGCATCTGGTCCGTCAGTTTCAATACTTCGGGGTTTTTGAAAACATCTTTTTTGCCATCGGCGTCTAAGATCAGGTTAAGTGTAGTCGTGCCCCCAAAATGTTCATTAATGAACTTATCGGTAAGTACAATTTCACTATCCTTTTCGAATTTGTCAAGGAAGCTGGAATTGATCCATATTTTCTGCATTCCAACAATGGACAGAATGATAATAGCAGTTGTTACCAATATGGAAACAGGCTTTCTCTTAAGAATCTTGGCTGCAAAACTGTAAGCAAGGCCAGACTCTGTGTTGGTTTTATTTTTTGCAGTTTTCTTAACCCTGGGCAGGCCAAAAATCATAATACCTGCAGGAATGAGTGCCAGAGAGAGGACCATGGCCATTAATACACCAAAAGCTGTAAAAATACCAAAGTACTTGATGGGATATACCTGGGATGTAAGCAGCGCAACAAATCCAATGGC
>JAOZUK010000815.1 GCA_029938715.1 Bacteroidales bacterium
CACCAGAGATGTCAAAGTATTTGACGAGATTGCGGATACTGACTAAAACATCGGAGTTCATGGGTTCAATTCCATTAAATTTGTATTCCTCGAATATGGAGTTCTCGGAGTCTGCGCTTACCTACAACGCTATTCAAAATTTTATTTTTACTAGGAGCTTGTCCGAGAATAAGCATTTTTTCTCAAAACGAGGCATTTATAAAAAATAAGCACAGACATATAGTTGATATGACGAGCATTATTTTTTATAAATAACGAAGCGTTGGGGACAAATGCATTCTCGGACAAGCTCCTAGTTTATCATACCTGTTAACGACTCTAATTTACCATATGACAGGCGATCTGAGTTCCGCTCTGTTTTATCTCCAGGGGAGGTCTCGTGGACTGACATATTGCTTCAACCCGACTACACCTGTTAGAGAAAGGGCATCCCGGTGGAATTTTGGCAAGTCCAGGCATAACACCAGGTATCTGGTTTAATCTCTTTGACCTGGCGGCACGCTGCGGCAGCGCCCCCATGAGACCGATAGTGTAGGGGTGTTGAGGTTCCAGGACAATCGATGTGGTAGAACCAAGTTCCACAATGATTCCGGCATACATCACCGCAATTCTCTGGGTAACCTGGGATACCACGGCCAGGTCGTGGGTAATGAGCATAAGGCCCATATTGTCTGACTCGCACAGCTCAAGCAGGAGATCTAAGATCTCAGCCTGAATAGTCACATCCAGGGCAGTGGTTGGTTCATCTGCGATAATGAGACGTGGCCCGGTAAGCAGTGAAATGGCGATGACAATTCGCTGCCTCATTCCGCCTGAGAATTCATGGGGATACTGTTCAAGCCGTTTTTCTGGTGACGGAATATAGACTTTTTTAAGTTTTTCTATACAGATCAGATTGGCATCTGCAGTGGAAATCTGCTGGTGTGCCTGAAGTGTTTCACGCATCTGCGAACCGATGGTTAACACAGGATTGAGGGTCATCATCGGATCTTGGAAAATCATGCTTATCTGATTTCCTCTTATCGTGCGCATCTCTTCGTAACCGCAGGTTGCCAGGTTTTTTCCCTGGAATAGAATCTCTCCTGAGGCGATGAATCCCGGTTTTGATATCAGCTGGATGATGGAAAAGCCGAGAACCGATTTCCCCGCACCGGACTCACCAACAACGCCCAGCCGTTCCCCTTTGTCTATGGTCAAACTGACATCGTTTATTGCACGCAGGGTACTCTTACGCAGGGCAAAATCTACATTGA
>JAOZUK010000816.1 GCA_029938715.1 Bacteroidales bacterium
GGACCTGCTTTTTGCCTATGAAACAGATAAAGCCGCCTTTGAAGAGGAGGCCCAGGCAGATGGAATTCTGCTGGCTCGTTTTTATGAGGAAGGGGATGAAGTGCCTGTTCTTGTAAATACTGCAGTTATTGGTGCCGAAGGTGATTCGGTGGTTGAATTTCGTCCCGATGGTGCATCGGCAGGAGAGTCAGCAACCGCAGAAACGGCTCCTTCGGAGCCAGAGCTCGAGGCACTAACTGAAGAGGCAGAGGCTCCAGTGGAGATCAAATCTGATGTTATTGTTACAGCTGGAAAAGCAGCCATCTCACCCAGGGCAAAGAAACTTGCAAAAGACAAAAGAGTGGTACTGGAAGGCATTGCAGGAAGTGGACCCGGTGGCAGGATCATAGAACGTGACGTCCAGGAGGAGATAAAAAGTGGGAAACGTCTTACTCCACTGGCTCAGAAGAAGCTTGAGGGAGAGGGGCTTGCGGTTCCCAGCCAGGGGAATACTCCGTTTGGTAAGATTACCTCTAAAGACCTGGTTGAATCTTCAACCGCAACAAAACCAGTGGAAAAAATCACCTCCACGGGAGATTACACAGAGATACCGCTCTCTAATATACGTAAGATCATAGCCGGGGCCATGTATAATTCTCTCCAGAATTCGGCCCAGTTAACCCATCACCTTAGTGCCAATGCATCTAAAATGCTGCAACTCAGAAAAGAGGTAAAGCATAGGATGAACGAAGGATATGGGTATAACATTACTCTGAATGATATGGTATGCTACGCTGTGATCAGGGCGCTCAAACTGTACCCCGCAGCCAATGCTCAGTTCCTGGATGGAAAAATCAGACAATTTAATAAGGTGAATATGGGAATGGCAGTGGATACAGAAAGGGGACTGATGGTACCATCTCTGCCGGGAGCCGATGATTTTTCTCTGTCAGGATTGTCATCTCAATTGAAGAATCTGGCCGAATCGGCACGGGTAGGAAGCGTTTCACCTGATTTGCTGGCGCCCGATGCAGCTTCATTTACCATTTCAAATCTGGGTAATTATGGGGTCGAAATGTTTACCCCGGTCATCAATTTGCCACAAGTAGCCATCCTGGGTATAAATACCATTATACAGCGTCCGGCTGTTCTGGCTGATGGATCCTTTGGTTTTCAGCCATTTATTGGACTGTCACTCACTTACGATCACAGGGCACTGGATGGAGGACCGGCCACCCAGTTCCTGGCCGAGATCAAAAACCAGGTGGA
>JAOZUK010000817.1 GCA_029938715.1 Bacteroidales bacterium
AAAAAGGCTGTCAATTCCCTCAACCTGAGTCTGGAGCAAATACAGCGCCTGACATTTGAGCTGGAACAAACCCTGCCGTCTGCTGTAAACTCGGTATCAAAGAAAACCATTACTGCACTTGACCAAATCGAAAACCTCACTGCTTCAGATTCAGCCATTATTTTAGAGTTGAATCAGACATTAAAAGAATTTTCCAGGGCCGCTCAAACTATACGCAGACTGGCTGACTACCTGGAACGACATCCTGAATCAATCATTCATGGAAAAGGAAAATAATAATAATGTTCAAGAAATGTTTATCAGTCAGTATCGCCATTTTATTGCCATGCATTATGGGCGGATGTATTGGCGGAACCTCACAAAAATCAATTTACTATGTCTTCAGCACTTCCCATAAACTTTCAACGACGCAATCCCTTATTGCTGATCGTGGTCTTGGCGTGGGACCCATTAAAATACCAGAATTTTTAAACCGCCCCCAGATTGTCACACGGCAGGGACAAAATGTATTGAGTATCAACGAATTTCACCGCTGGGGAGATTCTTTAGAAGCGCAGATAACAGGTGTCCTGGTTGAAAGCCTCTCAACCCTGCTGAATACATCAAACATAAGCGCCTATCCCTGGGAGAGACCCTTTTTACCAGAATACCAGCTTTATATTGATTTTAGACGATTTGACGGAAAAACAGACGATTCTGTCACATTAGATGCTGTCTGGTGGATCGTTGATACAAATAATGACAAACGACTGTTAACAAGACGATCGTCACTAATTGAACCCACGCATGGCAACGGATATAAGGCCTACGTCATTGCCCTGAATACTGTACTGGAAAAATTTTGCCAGAAAATTACGGATGATGTTATTGACGTAGTGCCTTAATGCTGTTTATTTATTTTCTTGTACTGACCCGGTGCTCCTATGCCCGATCAAACGGGCGATCAGAACGGCTAAATAGATCTGACCGATCAAAGCTTCCAGAACACTCAGTGACCGGGCCTGGGAAGATATGGGAGAGATATCACCATATCCTAGAGTCGTAAGGGTTACAAAGCTAAAATATTTAAATACAGATGGATCTTTTAATATTGTTTCATGGGGGATGGAAAACGATCCCGGATATATCAGTTCCACAAGCAGATACAGATTGGCCCCTAGCAGCCCGATAAACAGATAGGCAATCAGAGCGGCAGCGATAATATTTCGGGTCACAAGCCCGGTTTCAAAAATATAGTAGATAATGA
>JAOZUK010000098.1 GCA_029938715.1 Bacteroidales bacterium
AGCACCCCAAGCTGCGCTACTGAAATTGAAGCTTATAACATGTTTGTTAGTAACTGTTACTTACACAAAAGTTACACAATGAAGCAGATTCCTTTTAAATTCGGTAAAATAGCAAAGCTACAAATCATCTTTTCAGATCCCATATTCAAACTTATTGCCGGAGAGAAGTTTTTGCAGTAAAAAATTATTTTGATGATGTACTATTGTTCAATCACATCACCCAGCTCATGGCCACTCATCCTGTTGCCCTTCAGGGTAACTTCCGGTACATCTCCCTGAAGAAAAATTCCCGCTTTTTGAGTTCCCCTGTCCGTATCACGAATGGTATTATCCTTTATGATCAGTTCCTGTGGAGTACTATAAACAGAAAAGCCATACCCCTCCCCGCTCTGTCCGTTATTCTCTATGATGTTGTTTGAAAATGTATTGCGGTGGGGTGAATTGCGTGAATTTTCGCCCCGGAGATTGACCCCGTCACTGCCATTTTCAAAGATGTGATTCTCCTCAAAAACCACATCACTGTCTTTATGACCGGTACAGATGCCATGCCTGCCATTGTGGTGAAACTGATTGCCCCTGACAACACTGTGATGCACCCGCCAGCAAATAAACATGCCATCTACATCATTATGATGGCTGTTGTTATTCAGGATCCTTGATTTGGGAGAACCCGTACCAGGATGCATACCCATATTGGCACACCCTTCGATCTCGCAATTTTGTATGGTCACATTTTCAGTGATCTGCCATGTGATGCCCTCACCATTAAAATCTTTTACATGAATATGATCAATGGTGATCTGTTTTGATTTAAAGATCGCCACACCTCCTCCGTTGCAACCATCCACCCGTTCATGATTTGCCCGATTTCCATCAATGACAAAGTTTGATACAACCACATTTTCGGCGTCTTTTATTGAAATTCCTGAACCAGCATTTGAAACCCAGCCCCCTTTGTCGGCGCGATAGTCCCTCACCAGGTAACTGTCAATGTAAAGCAGGTTTTCTTTGATATCGGTAATTGTTCCCGAGGATACGTTCCAACAGGAGGACTGGGGTTCATCCCAGATCTGCACACTCATCCCGGGTTCAAATCCGGAAGGATCCTCCACCACCAGTTTAAGTTCTGCAATATCTGCATCATCTACCAATCTTGATGCAAAGCCCTTCCCCCTTTTTAACACAGTGGATGCACCCGATCCTACCAAATTTACGTTCGACCGGAGATGTACAGCATCTTTCAGGAGGAAAATACCATCATTTAGTTTTACCACTCCTCCTTCTAATGGCAATGCATTCACAGCCAGCTGAATAGCTTTGTTTGTAAAGCCGGGAATATCAGCCCCTTCTCCTCCCACGGTAATGGTGACTCCCTGATACTTGGGAGAGAGGAGTGCATCAATTTTAAAATCATCATACTGTGCCTGTACCGTACCCGATGCCAGGAACAAAATAAACAGCAGTATTCTCATAGTTTTAGCTTATCTGTTATTTAGGCGGTTGCTTTGAAACCTTTAAAGACAGCTCATCAAGCTGTTCATTTGATATGGTAGAGGGGGTGTCGATCATCATATCGCGACCGGCATTATTTTTAGGAAATGCTATCACATCACGGATGGATTCAATCCCTGCAAAGAGAGCCACCCAGCGGTCAAATCCAAAGGCGATCCCACCGTGGGGAGGAGCCCCGTACCGGAAGGCACTCATCAGAAAACCAAACTGCTTGCGGGCCTCCTCTTCGGTAAATCCCAGATTATCGAACATCTGTTTCTGTAACCCTTCATCATGGATCCTGATGGAACCTCCACCTATCTCAACTCCATTGATTACCAAATCATAAGCCCTGGCCCTTACCTTGCCAGGATCGGTGCGGAACAGTTCCAGATCCTCTTCATACGGACTGGTAAATGGATGATGCATGGCATGAAAGCGTTTGCTCTCCTCATCCCATTCCAGCAAAGGGAAGTCCACCACCCACAGGGGTTTAAATACCTCAGGATCGCGAAGCTCAAGCCGGTTTCCCATCTCCAGTCTGAGTTCACTGAGGGCTTTCAGGGTCAGTTCCCGATCCCCGGCCAGAACCAGGATCAGATCGCCCGGTTTCGCCTCAAATAGTTCCACCCACTGTTTAAGTGCTGTTTCATCATAGAATTTATCCACCGATGATTTCAGGGTTCCATCTTCATTGTATTTTACATACACCAGTCCCTTCATTCCAATCTGTGGCCGCTTCACCCAATCGGTCAGTGCATCCAACTGTTTTCGGCTGTAGCCTGCACAACGTGTTGCACAGATTCCTCCCACATATTCTACCGAATCAAATACCTGAAATCCTTTACCCTTCACCAGATCCGACATCTCACTAAGCTCCATCTCAAAACGAATGTCTGGTTTGTCGTTGCCATATCTGCTCATGGCATCGACATATAACATTTTTGGAAAACTACCCTCGATTTCGACTCCTTTGATGGACTCGAACAGATGTTTGGCTAAACCTTCAAAAGCAGTAAGGATATCGTCGCGTTCCACAAATGACATTTCACAATCTATCTGGGTAAATTCGGGCTGGCGGTCTGCCCTCAGGTCCTCATCCCTGAAACATTTTACAATCTGGAAATACTTATCAAATCCTGCAACCATCAAAAGCTGCTTGAAGGTTTGAGGGGATTGAGGCAATGCATAGAACTCACCCGGATTCATCCTTGAAGGGACCACAAAATCTCTGGCTCCTTCAGGGGTGGATTTTATCAAAACCGGTGTTTCTACCTCCATGAAACCCTCTTCACTCAAATATTTTCTGATCTCAATGGCCATGCGGTGCCGCAACTGAAGGTTCTCCCTGACCACCACTCTTCGCAGATCAAGGTAGCGGTACTTCATTCGCAGGTCATCCCCGCCATCGGTATTCTCCTCAATGGTAAAGGGGGGTGTATTTGAACTGTTCAGAACTTCCAGTTTCTCCACCCTGATTTCAATATGACCGGTGGGAATCTGCAGATTCTTATTGCTTCTCTCAGCAACCATCCCTTCCGCCTTCACCACAAACTCTCGTCCCAGTTTTCTTGCTTCACCACAGAGTCCGGTATCAGATTCCATATTGAATACCAGCTGAGTGATGCCGTAACGGTCCCGGAGATCTACAAATGTCATCCCGCCCAGGTCCCTTGATTTCTGAACCCATCCAGATAAAATGACCCGCTCTCCCACATTCTCCATCTTAAGCTCTCCGCAATTGTGTGTCCTGTACATAGAATCGTATTTTTGTTGTATAATGTGCTGCAAATTTAGCAACTTTTGAAAAGGAACTGTTAAGAAACTTCAGATACATGACCTACCTGATTTTTTCAGATGAATATTTTATGAATGAGGCGCTTAAGCAGGCTAATGAGGCTCTTCATGCGAACGAAATACCCGTTGGAGCGGTCATTGTGAATCAGAACAGGATCATCGCCAGAGCGCATAACATGACTCAACAACTAAACGATGTGACTGCCCATGCAGAAATGATCGCCATTACATCGGCTTCTAACTACCTGGGGGCCAAATATCTGAAGGGATGCACCCTGTTTGTGACCCTGGAGCCCTGCCTGATGTGCGCTGCGGCCCTAAAATGGGCGCAACTTGACAGAATTGTATATGCTGCCTCTGATCCAAAAGAGGGCTTTTCCCGCCTCCGGGAGCCGATCTTACATAAGAAGACTGAGGTGATCACCGGAATACTTGAGAATCCAGCCTCTTCCCTGCTCAAACAGTTCTTCCTGAAACATCGTGATCAGAAGCATTAGAGATGGCAATCATTAATATTGACAATTATTATTTAAATTAATACCCGTAAAATCAACACAAGTTATGGATGTATTGGTACTGGGTGCCGGAGTTTCAGGACATACGGCTGCTGCATTTTTAAAAAGAAAGCTGGGTAAGAAACACAATGTAATTGTTGTTTCTCCAGGTGCATACTATCAATGGATTCCTTCCAATATTTGGGTGGGTGTGGGTCGTATGACCATTGATAATGTCCGTTTTAAGCTGGCCAGGATATATAGGAAATGGGGAATTGATTTCAGACAGGCAAAAGCACTATCCATTCATCCTGAGGGTGATGATTCTTCTTCAAGAGGTTATGTCACCATAGAATATACATCTGCAGACCAGAAAGGATCGAATGAGAATGTAGAATACGATTACCTGGTCAATGCCACTGGTCCCAAATTGAACTTTGAGAAGACTCCGGGACTGGGACCTGGAAATAATACCACCGTCTCGGTCTGCTCATATGATCATGCTGCACATGCCTGGGAAGAGCTGCAGAAAGTGATTGAAAAATTAAAGAGAGGCGAAAAGCAGAAGATCGTAATCGGAACTGGCCATGCAATGGCGACCTGTCAGGGTGCAGCATTTGAATATGCCATGAATATCTCATTTGAATTGAGGAAGCAAAAATTGTTACATCTTGCTGAAATTACATGGCTCACCAACGAGTATGAAGTTGGAGATTTTGGCATGGGAGGTGCATTTATCAAGCGTGGGGGTTATGTTACTTCCACGAAGATTTTTGCCGAGTCGGTCCTTGCCGAAAATAATATTAATTGGATTAAAAGGGCAGGAGTTCAAAAAGTGGATCAGGGTAAGATCCATTATGAAACACTTGACGGGGATTACAAAACCATTGAATATGATTTTGCAATGTTGATCCCGGCATTTTCCGGACATGGAATAGGCGCCTTTGATCGCAAAGGGAATGATATAACTTCCCGGTTATTCGCCGGAAACGGATTGATGTTGGTGGATGCCGATTATCAAACCAGACCTTTTGAAGAGTGGACTATTCAAGACTGGCCTACAACCTATCAAAATCCCAACTATGATAACATCTATGCTGCAGGGATCGCTTTTGCCCCACCGCATTCAATCTCAAAACCCATGAAAAGCAGGAACGGAACTGATATTTTTCCAACACCGCCACGTACGGGGATGCCATCAGGGGTTATTGGTAAGGTGGTAGCTCAAAACATAGCTCACAGGATCAGGCATCAGACCGATGAACATAAACATACTGCAAGTATGGGCAGGATGGGGGCTGCCTGTATCATCTCTGTTGGATACGGTATAAGAAAAGGCATGGGGGCTACCATGACAGTTTCACCCATCGTCCAGGATTGGGAGAAATATCCACAATGGGGCAGAGATCTGAATGCTACAGTTGGTGAAATTGGACTTGCCGGCCACTGGATCAAACTGTTTCTGCATTATATGTTCCTTCATAAAGCAAAGGGTTATCCTTTCTGGTGGCTGCTGCCGGAATAAACAACTAAAAGATTGAGAAAATTATGGAAAACCTTAATAAAATAAGAGGATATAAGGACGAATTCTATCCTCCAATGCCCACGAAGACTACCAAGCACCTCCGCACCAATTTCCTGGTTCAACTCTACAAGTTTTTCAGATTGAACTATAAAATTATGAGGATCGTGATTAAAGGTCACTCTTAAGTCAGCGCATTCATTTTAAATTGAGTCGATGCCAAAGCCCGCCTTCACCAGGTCGTCCCAGAAACCGGGGTAAGATTTAGTAACCACCCCTGGATCCTCAATGGCGATCTGGCTCTTCCCAATGGCCATGGGAGCAAATGCCATGGCCATGCGATGGTCATGGAAGGTTTGTATGACCGGATCGGCCACAGGGTCACATAGGGATCCGTCCCATCCAATCCATTCTCCTGCCTCATGGGAGCTCAGCATAAATCCGAATTTTTTTAATTCCGACTCAAGGGCTGCTATCCGATCGGTCTCTTTCACCCTAAGGGTGCGGGTTCCGGAAAGCCTGAAGGGAATACCCATAGAACAGAGTGTAACCGCGCATGTCTGCACCAGATCGGGACACCCTGTAAAATCATATTCAAAGCTATCAGGCCTGTCAATGGTATGGGAGTTTAGCAAAACACCATCCTCCTGAAAGTAGCTTTTTACACCCAGTGGTTCGAAAATATCAACCAATACCGCGTCTCCCTGGAGGCTCTGTGGGATTAAATAGGGTAGCTTGATGGAGGATCCCGGCATCAAAGCCGCAATCTGGTACCAGTAGGAAGCTCCGCTCCAATCTGACTCTACAGAGAAATCATCCAGCACATAGGGTTTTTCCGGTATTACAAGTTGATTCCCATCAAAGGTGGCACCAATTCCACACCGGTTCATAAGCGAAAGAGTCATCTCTATATAAGTGGCCGATACAACATCGCCTTTAAGCCTCACTTTCAGACCACCCTCTAGCACGGGTCCAATCATCATCAGTGCACTGATAAACTGGCTGCTGATCCCTGCTTCAATTCCAATATCTCCTCCCCTGATGGCTCCACCTGAAATAGAGAGTGGCGGAAATCCTTCATTTTCCAGGTATTCAATCTCTGCTCCGAGTTTTTTAAGGGCAGTAACCAGCGATCCAATGGGTCGCTCCTTCATTCTATGTGAGCCTGTAAGTGTAAACTCTCCGGGGATAGTGGCCAGGTAGGCAGTGAGAAATCGCATGGCTGTTCCTGCATGTCCAACATCCTTTATGGCTTCAGTTTCCTCCAGGGCCTTTTTAAGAACATATGTGTCATCACTGTCAGACAGATTTTTTAGCCCCACGGAAAACTCGGACAACGACCTGATAATCAGCATCCTGTTGGATATGCTTTTTGAGGAAGGAATATATATTGTATCCTGGACAGGTTTTACTGGTCCGGAGATGACATTTTTCATAGTCCAAAGATAATAATTAGCATATATTGGCCCCCGAATTAAAATGCTACAATCGAACTATCATGATCAAGATTGACTTTGAAGATACCAGAACCGCCTTCAGCATTAAATCAAACAGGGACCTTCGAAGGGCACATATCCTGTTTAAACTTATATCTTACCCCATTCTGGTAAAAATCGGGAATCCGGTAATCAATGTGTTTTCTGCTCTGAGAATCCCCATAGGTTGGATCGTAAAACCCACCGCATTTAAGCATTTTGTGGGAGGAGAGACCCTGGAAGAGTGCCAGCCAGCAGTTGAGAAACTAAAAACGGCCAATGTCTATTCAATTCTCGACTATTCTGTGGAAGGAAAGGAGAACGATAAGGCCATCGCAGCAGCGTTACAGGAAACTCTTCGTGCAGTGAAGAACGCAGGGAGCAATCCCCATATACCCTTTGCTGTATTTAAACCAACTGCGTTTGGAAAGCACCATGCACTTGAGGTTCTGAGCAGCGCTGGCACTCCGGATGAAAAAACCCATGAAGAGGGTGAAAACTTCAGGGCCAGGATTGAGCAGTTATGTAAAACTGCCCACAAAAATGACGTCCCCATCATGATCGATGCGGAAGACACCTATATTCAAAACTTCATCGATCAGGTGGTTATTGATATGATGAGGAAGTACAATAAGGAGAGGTCCATTGTATTCAATACCTATCAAATGTACCGGCACGACCGCATCGGTATTCTGGAAGCAGATATTAAAGCTGCCCGTAAGGAAAAGTTTTTTCTTGGAGCCAAATTTGTACGTGGAGCCTATATGGAAAGAGAACGGGCCCGTGCCGAAAAAATGAGTTATCCTGATCCCATTCAGCCCGACAGGGAGAGTACGGACCGGGACTATAACCTGGCACTGAAAATTTCCATGGATAACCTGGATGTGGTCTCCATATTCAATGGGACTCATAACGAATTCAGCAGCATGTACCTGGCCCAATTAATGATCGAGCAGAAGGTGGATCCGGCCGATAAACGAATCTGGTTCTCCCAGTTATATGGCATGAGCGAACACATCAGTTTTAACCTGGCTGCTGCTGGGTTTAATGTGGCAAAATATGTACCTTACGGTCCGGTCAGATTTGTACTTCCCTACCTTATGCGACGGGTGGAAGAAAACACCTCTGTGAAGGGGCAAACCGGCCGTGAGCTATCACTAATTAAAAAAGAGCGCCAGCGCAGAAAGGCCCAATGAAAATTGACAATCAGAGAAACATCTATCGCATCTGGCTCAGCCGACTGGTAATGACCTTGGTCTTTGCCCTGATTATCCTGGTTTTAATATTTGTATCCTGGTTTGATGACCTGGCATCAGGAATCACCAAATACCATTTAATTATCCTGGTGTCTGCCATCTATGTGGCGGTTAACTGGATCAATTTCCTGAAGCGCCCCTATTTTGTCTCCTACAGCGATCAGGGAGAGATGCTCGTGGTGAGGTACTATCCCGTGAGCATGTTCACAAGCCGCAAAAACTCCATCGAGATTCCCAAAAAGCAATTTGCAAAATTTGAGCTCAAGAATTTCTTTTTTAGAACCCAGCAAAAACTTATCCTCATTCAGAACTTCCGGGGCAAGGAGGCCAAATATCCCCCCATCAGCCTCTCCTCCCTTGCTCGGGAGGATCGGGAGAAAATGCTGGAGTCGCTGGGAAAATACGTCAGAGCCTGACACCGGGATAGAAAATGATAGTCCTTAATTCGCACTAGTAATTGATAAATTTCTCGTTTTCATAACTGGTAATTCCAGCATCCGTTCCTATCCAAACAACTCCATTGTTGTCAGTGGCTATGGAAAGTATATTGTTGCTGGCCAGTCCGTTGTCTGTAGTATAGGAGATCCATGACGAGCCTGTAAAAACAGATATTCCAGCTTTTGTCCCGAACCAAATGTTACCTTTCTTATCACCAGAAATTGCCTGAACAAAGTTATCGATAAGGCCATCATAAGTAGTATAAACAGTCCAGTTATCAAGTGTGTTATTACCAGTATGCCTGGCAATTCCCTCTTCTGTGCCAAACCATTTTGTTCCATCAGGTGCTATGAAGATGCTCAGGATATAGTCAGAAGGCAGGTCAATAGGTCCCCACTGAGCATAAACGGACGCCCCTGAAATTCCATCCAGATTATCACGGTAAACTCGGAAAACACCTATACCCTCAGTCCCTACATAGAGTGAATCTCCTTTAAGATTAGTAGCCATTGAGGTGATCGGGTAATTCATAAACATCCCTTCCGTGTAATACCCGTCATAATCAGGAGTTAGCCATTTATCATTGCTCAGGGCCGAAACTCCCTTATCTGTTCCAATCCAGCGTATGGTATCTTTTCCAGCTGCAATACCAAGTACATCCTGACTAAGCAGGGGGGCATTTTCAGGACTATATGTAATGGCTTCTGCCTGGTCATCAATTGGCAGCCTGGCGACTGTAGCTCCATCGGGTGAAGCAATCCAGAGTTCTGGTCCTTCAGGATTAGCAACGTAAGTAAGACTTTTCAGATTCTGCTGTGGAAGACTCTTATTATCGTCATGCAGTTTCCAGTTATTCCCATCAAAACTTACAATTCCGACATCGGTACAAAACCATTTAATATTTTCATTATCCACAATTACGGAATTCACATTCTTTACTGAAATTCCTCCACCATTTGATTGCTTACCAGGTAAGTCATTAACAGTAGTTATCTGACCATTCACGAGATTTTCAGGCATTGAAATTAACCCAATAACAATAATTATAGCAGCAGCAGTCAAACGGTTTCTGGGTCTGAGGGTGTTTTTCATTGTAGTTTTATGAACTTGATTACAGAATTGTTTTCTGATTACTTAAATATACAAAAGCTTAAGCTTTAATAATGATTTGCAAGTAACAGTTATTGTAAAATAAATCCTGGCTTTGCATAAGATTTGTATATTTACCGGACCATCTTAGGACAATATATACCTGTATATCCTTTTATAATAAATGTTTAAGATGTTCTTCCTGATTTCTCTATAAGTGATGATTAAATAGCTGATTAAAAATTTCTGAAGGAAAAGATGAAACGACGCGACTTTATAAGAGTATCCTCTGCAGCAGGAATTGCTGGACTTGTGGGACCGGGATACACTAGCATGGCACATACTGCACCATCAAAAACCGAGGGATTTGACCTTCACCCCTTTATTAAAGAACATCCCGAAGCAGTTTTTATTAATCTCACATCGGTAAAAGAGAAAACCGACTCTGAGCCAATTTATGATGCTGCATATAAGCTTGCCAATGAGATGTTTGTAAAAACTAAAAATGGGGAAGGATACTTAAATTCGACCCATGTAAACTGTAAACCTAACTGGACATGCACCGGCAGGCCAGGGTCTGATCCGGCATCGAAGCTGGGCATAACTACGGACCTAAACTATATTGAAGGATTTTTAAAGGGTGTAAAAAATGTAGGCCCCCAGAATTATTCCTTAAGGGAATGTGCCTGCTCTCAAACCTGGGAGGTCAATGGGTACACCGGGATGGCGGAAAGGAATAATTTCGATCTAAGAGACTTATCTTCGAAGGATTACTGGGATTTAGAGCCTGATGACTTGATTTTCAAGGAAGTTGACGGAGTTGTTTTTAAAAAGGTGGGATTTATGGCCCCCATGAATGCCCCTGACACCTTCCTTAT
This sequence comes from Bacteroidales bacterium, assembly GCA_029938715.1. GTDB lineage: Bacteria > Bacteroidota > Bacteroidia > Bacteroidales. The sequence continues at coordinate 10,441 of JAOZUK010000098.1, forward strand.
CAATATTGCAAAATTCAAAACGCATCGGATGGGGCTTACTGGTGCGATTAAGAACCTACAGGGGATTGCAGGTAGAAAATTTCACCAGTTCTGTGGTGGTAATCAGAATATTTTTAAATCATACGACAAACGATATCATCAGTTTTTCCAGCCGGATTATATGGATAAGGTCGAGGAGCTTTACAAGAAGCATATGGCAGCCGGCATTCCACGATGGGACAGTCTAATGGACATACCACCCTATACCGGCGGTTTATTTATGGAGCAATGGGTTCAGCGAATGCTTGATTCTTACAGTGTTACTCCAACAGGAATAAATATTGTTGAAGGGATATATGGTCTTGATGGAGACGGTTTCGGAAGAGGACCTCATGACAGGAAAGGAAAGACTTATATGAGTAATCATGTGATTTTCGGGAAGGATGCTTTCAGGGTTGACATCATAGAACACTGGCTTGCCGGTCATGAACCGGGGAATTTCGGGCTTTTCCATATGGGCATCGAACGTGGTCTTTCTGATGTTCTTGATCCATTTGATATACCGGTTTATCTCTGGAAAGATGGTAAGGCAGAAAAAGTGAATCTGGATTCAATTAAAAGGACTCCTCTTCTGACAAGCTATCTGAGAAAAAATACGTATGGATTTGACGAAAATAAATATCATATGTGTGATGAACCTTTCGATTATGGTTCATGGAAAACCACAGGAAAGGTTAGTCAGCCTGATCCTCCTTCCATTCGGGCACTCGGTACGAATCCAAATGATAAGGTTGTTATGGAAGTTTCTGTTCCGGAAAAGGGTGATGTTTATGTGGATATTCTGAACCGTCATGGTGAAATAGTCTGGCGTATGGAAGCAGAAGGGCTTGAACCCGGAAAACATGAGGTTGTATGGGATGGTTTCTCTCAACCAGGGCTTTATAATGTTTATGTGAAGGGAATGGGTTGGGATGCCGAGAGGGAAATGGTGATTTATACTTAATCGCGGATTAACAGTTCGGAAATCTCTTTAAAATTTTAAAAACAGATTACAATGAAACATTGGTCAAGAGGGATCGCACCATTCGTAATCTTATTGTTCACAATTCATTCAATGGTAGCCCAGGTTTCCGTTACAAATGAACGGTGGGAACGCGAACCGGGATTCGTCTATCCTGAGAGTTCCGAACCTTATACCCCCAAACCGTTTAAACCGCGCCAGTATGTGGTATACCGAACAATTGACGATATAGTCGTTGACGGTAAGTTTGACGAATCCAGCTGGGAAAATGCCGAATGGACCGATAATCACGTTCACATTGTTTTTGAAGGGTACAAGAACCCCAATCTCAATACGCGGACAAAAATGGTCTGGGATGATGAGAAGATATATTTTGCCGGCTTTCTTGAGGAACCCAATATTTATGCACGCTTCATTAAAAATGACACGTTTATCTGTTATGAAAGTGATTTTGAAATATTCATTGATGTGGACGGTGATGCCAGAGATTATGTTGAAATCGAATTCAATGCTTTAGGTACATTTTGGGACGTTATGTATGCCAAAGAACTCGATAAAGGCGCTCTTCCCAAAAGCTTTAGTTGGATTCCCAACAGCGAGCCGTGGGATGTGCAAGGAATGCGCCTGGCCGTACGAACAGATGGCACAGTAAACTATCCCCTCGATAAAGATGAGGGCTGGTACTATGAGTGTTCTATTCCCTGGAGTTCACTTCAGGAATTGAGTTTGAGGGGCGATCAACTGAATCAGAACGGGGCGTCGATGCGGGTAAATTTTAGCCGGGTTCAGTATAATATCAAGGAAGATTGGCCCATTGAGGACTGGAGCTCAGTTAAGGGTGTGGATTGGCTATGGTCTCCTATGCTTACTTATCGTGCGCATGTAATTGAAACCTTCGGACGTGTGATCATGTCCGAGCAGACTGTTATCCAGACAAAAGATTGGGGATTGGAAAATGCGTTTCCGTTTATTGATCCGCCAAAAGGACAAAAAAAACCTAAAGTAGGCAGCATGAAGAAAATCAAAGGAGGGAGCTATGCAATTGGTCCTGATGACGAAGATCCAAGCGGCGCTTCCCCTCGGGGCGAGGTAACTGTTGAGGATTTTTATATTGACTGTTATGAAGTTACCATCAGTGAATATGCAAAGTTTCTCAATGCCGGAGGGTATGATGACTACTACTGGGAAGACATGGCTGATCCCACTTGGTGTGGAATTATTAAAAAAGGGGAAGGCGCATATACCGTGGTGCCTGGGAAGGAGTTCTACCCGGTGTGTCTTATCAAAATAGAGGGTGCGAAAGCTTATGCGAAATGGGCTGGTAAAAGGCTTCCGACCGAGTATGAGTGGGAAATAGCAGCCCGTGGTAGCCAAGAACGTCTCTATCCCTGGGGAGATGAAGTCCCTGATATCACCAGGGCAAATTTTGATTATCATATTGGTCACACCGTTCCGGTCGGATCATATCCGATGGGAAAAACAACTGAGGGAGTGTATGACATGGCAGGGAATGTAAATGAGATGATCGATAAGAAGTGGGAAGAGTATCCATGGGGAAAGAAAAGGGAAGATTTTACCCAGGCACTGAAAAATCCACTGTGCCGTGGGGGAGCCTGGACCTCTCCCAACAATTTCCTGAAAGCCACCTATCGCGATGTTGTGAAGCATCATTATATGGCACCGTTTGTTGGTTTCAGGTGTGCCAGAGATACTAAATGAAATTGTGGATCTTGTTTGGTGACTGTGACATTGATTCCTGATCAATGGAATATTTACAACATATCATTCTCCTCCAGCCACTTCCTGACCCTTTCATGTTCTGCCTGGTATTTGGCTTCTACATCACGGACTATCTGCTGAAATTCGGGTTCGTTTCTTATGCTATCAAATAAAGGATCAAGCTTAAAATGGGTAACCCACCATATGGCCAGCTGTTTCTTCTGATTAAATACCCTTAAGTTTTCAAATGCTTTATCTTTCTCTCCTCTGAATGCATATACCCCGGCAAGATCATAAAATGTCCATGAAAGCTTTGCATACAATCGTCCCATTTCATTCGACCTGTTACAAAAATTAATTTGTTCATTGAAATAGTGATTTGCCTTTTCTTTGTATCCATTTAGCCAGTAAACATATCCAATCCGATGCATATTATTGATTGGGAGGGTTCCAAGAGCTTTTAGTTCTTCAACCCATTTATTAAAATATTTTAATGATTCTTCATGTTGACCAAGCTGCATGTAACTTTCCCCTAATATATTTAGATTGGAAGTATGGGTTGATCCTATTGCGAATGCTTTTTCTCCAAATTCAATGGCCTTTTCGAAATTTCCAAGCCAGTATTCACAGCTTGCTAAAGAATAATAATATGAAGCTGAATCATCATCCAATTCAAGAGCTTTCTGAAGATAATAATTATTCTTCCCAATAAATCCGGCACAAAAATATGCCCAACCAATTTCAACCAATAAACCTGGTAATTCTGATCCGCGATTAAGGGATGCAGCTTTTTGAAAATTATCAATTGTTTTAATAAGGTCGTTAAACCGATACACGTGTCCTTTTCCGTTGTATGCCATCCAATCGTTTGGATTGAATTTTATAGCATTGTCAAATTCTTCAACAGCCTGTTCAGTGAAGCCTTTTTCAAGATAATATCTTCCCTTAACAGTATATGCTTCAGCCAATTGATTGTCATATGAAAGGGCAATATCTGCCAGGATCAGAATAGAATCCAGAAATTCTTCTTTGAAATAGATATCCGAAAAAATACCGCTATATAGTATGTTGGGATAATGCTTATTAAAATCAATCAAAGCCAATCCGGTATAAACCTGAGCAAATGTGGAATCATATTCCAATGCTTTATAATAGAGATCTTCGGCTCTTTCCAGTGCTTTTCTGTTATTAATATCCAATTGAAATTTTAAATGCTCCTCTCGTCCTCTCTGAAAAAAATCGTATGCTGTAAGATTAGCGGTGGGTGTTTTCACGATGAGTTGTTTCTCTTCAGGGGTGATGATTGCTTTTAATTCTGCAGCAATTGATTCGGCAATCTGACTCTGTATTTCGAAAATATCTTCAGGTTCACTTATTTCCTCCTCAAAAGAATTTGCCCAGAGACGCTCATCCGTACTCGTTTCAATAAGTCGTACCGTCAGTTTGAACGTACTCCCATATTTCTGACCACTTCCTTCAACGATGTAATTAACATCCAGCTCTCTGGCTATCTCGGGAATGGATTTAGTTGAATTTCTGTATTGTTCAACTGAAGTTCGGCCAGGGACCCTAAGGTCTTCAATCTTGCGGAGGTTATTTAGGATTTCGTCCATGGTCCCATTGATGAAATACAGGTTCTCTTCATTGGGACTATCGTTGATAAATGGCAGAACTGCAACGGATTTTTCAACAACATCAGCCTCTTCAACAACTTCACTACTTTCAACTGTTTCCGCTATATTTCCCTGCATATTCTTGAATTGATTGAAAAGCAGAAGGACCACAGCCACAGACAATGAAGCAATAATAATTTTGTTAAGTCGGTTGCCGGTTAACTTTGATTTTTGTGCTTTCTGATCAATATCCTCCGTTTTCTGAATGCCTTCCCGGGTAATATCATAAATCCAAGAAAAAACTAAATTGATTGGAAAGCCAATGAAAAGTATTATCAGAAGTGCCTTCATAAAATAGGCCGGTGCATTAAATGTGGGAAGCACCACTGATGCTGCCTCGGCAATTATCCATGCCACTATTAGGTATGCAATGCTAGCTTTGAATACATTGCGTCTTTTAAGTTCAGCAATGTACTTTCTCAGATTCATCCTTAATTCAAGGTTGGTTGTTCTTAATAATACCTAATGTTTAACACCCCATAAGTAATTTTGTTTCTAGGCTTACTGAAGCATTGATAATAATAAAGAAGTCGATAAACAGGGTTTGTAA
>JAOZUK010000298.1 GCA_029938715.1 Bacteroidales bacterium
TCCATGATGGTAAGGTCGGCAGCAAAATCGGTATCAAATACATAATCAAATCCCAATTGTTTGAGTGCGGTTACCATCTGTCCTGTGACCCGTGTTCCTGGCTCCATTCCAAACTCTTCACCCAATGCAGCTCTTACAGCCGGAGCAGTCTGAACCACCACTGTTTTTGTGGGATCATTTAGCGCAGCAATCACTTTCCCGGTATGATCTACTTCGGTAAGTGCTCCAGTGGGGCAAACTGCTACACACTGTCCACAGTAGGTACAGGGAGAGTGCTCCAGATTCATCTCGAATGCAGGAGCTACCACCGCATTGAATCCACGATTCACTGCATGAAGGGCTCCCACAGTCTGGAAATCATTACACATGGTCTCACACCTGCGACACATGATGCACTTGTCCAGCTCCCTGATAATGGAGGGAGATGTGTCGATTCTATAGGTTGACATCTCTGCATACTCCTGTCCGGGTATTTCCCTGATCCCGAGTTTGACTGCCATATCCTGCAGATCGCAATTTCCTGACTTGGCGCAGGAGAGACAATCTTTGGGGTGATCCGAAAGGATCAGCTCCATAACCGTTCTGCGTGCGTTAATCACACGCATGCTGTTGGTTTTTACAACCATGTCTTCTGCCACATCGGTTGAGCATGATGGGGCCAGATTTCTTCTGCCCTCAACCTCTACGGAACAAATTCGGCAGCCACCAGGTTTATTCTCAATATTCAGATCTTTCAGATCCATGTAACAGAGGATAGGAATTTCTATATCCAGCTGTTTTGCGGCTTTGTAGATGGTGGTTCCTGACGGGACCTCCACCTTTTTTCCATCTATAGTAAGTTTAACTATACGCATCTTTTCTACTTATTTTAAGATCACTGCATCAAATTTACATTTCTCCATACACGCTCCACACTTGATGCATGTATCCGGATTGATCAGGTGTGGCTCTTTTCGCTCCCCTGATATACATCCTACCGGACAGGCCCTTGCACAGGCTGTGCAGCCAATGCAGTTCTCCTCTATTATAAAGTATTCCAGCAGGTCGGTACATACCCCCGATGGACACTTCTTATCCACCACATGGGAAAGATACTCCTCAGGGAAATTTTCCATGGTAGAGAGTACCGGGTTGGGTGAGCTCTGTCCCAGACCACAGAGTGAGGTATCTTTGATCACATCACCCAGATTCCTTAGTCTGACCAGGTCACTCTCTTCTCCTTTGCCTTCACAAATTCTCTGAAGCAGCTCGTGAAGCCTCTTGTTTCCAATTCTGCATGGGGCACACTTCCCACATGACTCCTCTACGGTGAAATCGAGGTAAAAGCGTGCGATGGAAACCATACAATCGTCCTCATCCATCACGATCAGCCCTCCTGAACCCATCATGGAACCATTGGCAACCAGGTTCTCATAGTCAATGGGGGTATCCAGGTGTTTCTCTGTAAGACATCCACCTGAAGGCCCACCGGTCTGCGCGGCCTTAAATTTCTTTCCGTCTTTGATTCCTCCGCCTATCTCAAAGATCACTTCCCGAAGGGTGGTACCCATGGGAACCTCGATCAGTCCCACATTGTTAATCTTACCTGCCAGGGCAAACACCTTGGTCCCTTTGGAGGTCTCAGTACCAATGCTACTGAACCAATCGGCTCCTTTTAATAGAATCACAGGCACATTGGCCAGCGTCTCCACATTATTAACATTGGTTGGTTTTCCCATATATCCGCTCTCGGCTGGGAATGGGGGTTTCAATGTAGGTTCGCCCCGGTTACCCTCCATGGAGTGTATCAGAGCAGTCTCCTCTCCACAGACAAAAGCGCCAGCCCCATATTTCAGATCGATGTCAAAGTTAAATCCCGATCCAAGGATATCCTTTCCAAGCAAACCGTACTCTCTGGCTTGCTTAATGGCAATTTTTAGTCGTGCAATGGCAAGGGGATATTCGGCCCTTATATAAACATAACCCATATCGGCTCCAATGCAGTAACCAACAATGGCCATTGCCTCAAGCACTGAATGAGGATCCCCCTCCAGGATGGAGCGATCCATAAACGCACCGGGATCCCCCTCATCGGCATTACATACCACATATTTCTGATCGGCCTCATTCTTAAGGGCAAACTCCCACTTCAATCCTGCCGGGAAACCAGCACCTCCACGACCTCTTAAACCCGACGCCTTCATAATGGCGATGGTATCTTCCGGGGTCTTAGTTGTAAGTACATCTCCCAGCGCCTGGTATCCGTCCCTGGCGATATACTCATCAATCACCTCAGGGTCGATGATTCCGCAATTCCTTAGAGCAATCCGAATCTGCTTTCTCTTAAACCCCGTTCTTTTGGAATCCTCCACATGTTTTTCAGTTTCAGGATCTGTATAGAGCAGTCGCTCTATCCTTTTGCCCTTTATGACATGTTCCTCAACAATTTCCTCTGCATCTTCAGGTTTAACCTGAATGTAGAACGTATTGTCGGGCATCACTTTTACAATGGGGCCATTTTCACATAAACCAAAACACCCGGTCATTATCACCTGCACAGTCTCTTGAAGACCCTGCTTCGAAATCTCCATTTTGAGCTTTTCGGCAATACTGTCACTCTCCTGAGACTTGCAGCTGGTGCCACCGCAAACAAGCAAATGCATGCTGTATTTTGACATTTCTATTCCTCCTTTATTCCTTTAAATCGATGGTTTCGTAGTTCACGGGGATGATTCCATCCACCAATTCTCCACCTTTAATAAACTTCTCAATAATTTCATCTGCTTTTTCCCGGTCCACTCCACCGAATACCACCGGTTCACTCCCTGGAAGTTTCACCTCAATGGTAGGTTCTGCATAACAGTAGCCCATGCACCCAACCTTAGTAACAACGGCTTCAATCCCACGCTTTTCAAGCGCCTCTGCCATAAATTCCATGGTATCTTTGGCCCCTGAGGCAATGCCACAGGTAGCCATGGCCACCTTGACTTGTACTCTGTTCTCGGCACCTTCCCCCTTTTCACGGATTTGTAATCCGAACAATTTCTCATCCCTGATTTTTTTAAGATCTATGAGCGTTTTAATCTTTTCCATAGGTTTAATAAATTGATTCTCCTGTGATAATAAATTTATGCTTTAAGTGCGTTACTATCAATTAATTTAAAACCATTCCAATGGCTTTAATACTATTTCTAATCATTCTTTTTAAGAGCCTTGTAAAATTGTATATTCATTAGAAATTCATATTATCGTTATTCATTTCACACATACAGGCAAGCACCTCATCCGTATTGTGAACGCAAAGATAAAATAAATGAAAAACGCTTCCATGTGTTCTGTTATTATAATAACAATGAATACTAATTCTAAATAGTATTCTGGAATTATTAACTTGTAACATGGATGAAAAAATACGCTGTACATGGAGCGGCTCTAATCCCATATATGTGGATTACCACGACCAGGAATGGGGTGCTCCTGCCCGTGACGATCGAAAACAATTTGAATTTCTTGTATTGGAATCGGCCCAGGCTGGACTAAGTTGGCTGACCATCTTAAAACGACGGGCTGGATATCAAAGGCTTTATGCCGGATTCGATGCGGAGCAGGTTGCTCTGTTCGACGAAGTCAGAGTATCGACTATGTTACAGGATCCGGGGATCATACGAAACCGGAAAAAGATTGAATCCTCTATCAATAATGCTAGGCTCTTTTTGGAGATCAGCGAAAAGCATGGCTCATTCAGCAATTATCTCTGGGGATTTGTGGATGGGAAGCAGGTAGTCAACCATTTCAATTCACAAACTGAGATTCCGGCAAACACGCCGCTTTCAGATACTATTAGCAAGGAGATGAAGCAGAAAGGTTTCCGGTTCCTGGGCTCAACCATCATCTATGCCCATTTGCAGGCCACCGGAATGGTAAACGATCACCTGGTGAGTTGCTTCAGACACAGGGAGTGCATCGAAGGTTAAGTACCGGGGTCAATCTGAGGTTCTCAATTTGGATTTGTGGGGAAAATGTGATATTTTTATGATATCATTTTAATATCATCTAAAATCTACCCCATGAAAAAACACGAAGAAACATACAGGGCAATGTCAGGGTATCTGATGCTATTGGTATTGCTGATTGTTCTAGTTGGAGCCATATTCAGTTTTATGGCTGGACTCATATGGCTGGGAATCCCACTTTGCGTTACATTCTTCCTTACATCTTTAGGGTTTAACGTGGTCAATCCAAACGAATCATCTGTGTTGGTCCTGTTTGGAGCTTATAAGGGTACCATAAAAACAAATGGGCTTTTCTGGGTCAATCCGTTTTTCTCGAAAAAGAAAATCTCACTGAGAGCAAGAAATTTTGATAGTGAGACCATTAAAGTGAATGATAAAATCGGGAATCCGA
>JAOZUK010000818.1 GCA_029938715.1 Bacteroidales bacterium
ATTTACTCCCGGGAATTGTAGGTTCTGAGCTTTTCTGATCAAGAAAATATTGACGCACATTTGCCATACTTCTAATCGGTTCAAGAAATGTAGAATCCTTACTCATATGATATGCAAGTAAAAGTGATTGGGTCATCATTGTCATTGCACTCGGCCAGCTGTACAAAGGACTACTAAGATAATTTTTGGGTTCCCACCAATTTGGAGAGGTGCCGCCCACATTGCCATCAGGCCAATGTATAGCACTCGGAATCACACCAGCAGGTTTGCCTCTCTCCTCTCTTGCAGCAGCATCTACCCAAGTAGAAAGCCAGCGTAATAAAAGTTCACCAACTTTTTCGTCTCCAGTTCGCTGCCAATACAATAATAGTGGCTGCACTGCTCTTGGATGGTAAACAGTACCGCAAGCTTTCCAATCAGTTATATCAACACTATCTGATGTAAAATACGTACTCTTAAACTGCAATTGCCCGCGGTCATTGATCCCTGTCCAAAGAGTGTCCATCATTGAGTAGAGTTGCAATGCTTTATTTGTCCATTCCATATTATCTGGTTGAAGAAGCATCATTGGAGTGATGGCGTCAGAACCATCTTCAGCAGTGTGCTCAACATCGCTCATATGACTGGTATAGCCTTTAGCCATATGCGGTTGAGCAAGAAGCGCTTTTGAGAATTTTTCCTGTGCAGCCTCAATTTTTGGATCATGAAAGCCGACAAGAATAGGCTGCCAGATTCGCCACATTTCACAATCATCGCCCCAGCCGCCGCCATAATCACCCTCCTTCAGTTGGCGATTATCAATCCACCAATGAATGATTTCTGTAAGACGTTCTAAAGCTTCGCGTTGGTCATTTGCCCAAGCTGGTGCATTGGTATCAGCAGCTATCGGGTGCTCAGTTGGGAAAATCTCTCCGAGGTACATTCGGATAATTCTGTTTTCCGGAAATATTTTACGCAGCTTCTCAAAATTTGCTTTAACCTCACCGATCACCTCTTGCTTTTTAACAGGGATAGACCAAATATAACCATGTTCGAAAGCTACCCACATTAACATTCGTGTTTGATAATATAGCACTAAGGGATAAAACGGTGAATCAATTCCAATATCGATAGGGTAATAATTCAGTTTGCGAACAGGTCCGTCAAAATAGTCTATACGGGGATTGTTAATCCAGTTATCTATTTCCTTGCTGAGTTTTTCTGCATCTTTTTGGTTGGTAGAGGAAAGCTCTCCATTAT
>JAOZUK010000299.1 GCA_029938715.1 Bacteroidales bacterium
ATATTTCTGGCTATTCCATCGGTATCAATGGGACAACCGCCGGTAAGAATCGGGATTGCAGGATTATCCCATTCACACGTAATCCCTTTGCTGAGAAACCTGGATCGGGAGGATATTCAAATTGTGGGAATTGCAGAAAGCAATACAGATCTTTCCGGGCGATATGCCGATGCCTATAACATCGACAAGAATCTGCTCTATGAGTCGCTGGATGAAATGCTGGAGAAGACCAGACCTGATGGGGTGATCACCTTCACTTCAATTTTTGAACATTTAGAAGTTGTGGAAGCGTGTGCTCCAAGAGGTATTGATGTGATGGTAGAAAAACCCCTGGCTGTTTCTAACAAACATGCCAGGATCATGGCAAAGCTTTCTGAAGACCACGGAATTCAAGTATTGACCAATTACGAAACTACCTGGTATCCTTCTAATTATGTCGGATATGACATGGTGAGTAATGGAGAGCTTGGGGATCTAAGAAAGGTCATTGTCTACGATGGACACAAGGGTCCCAAAGAGATCAACGTGAATCCGGAATTTTTAGAGTGGCTGACCGATCCTGTGTTAAATGGAGGAGGGGCAGTGATAGATTTTGGATGCTATGGCGCTGATCTGATTACCTGGATGCTAAAAGGGGAGAAGCCACTTACGGTGTATGCCGAATTAAAGCAGTATAAGCCTGATGTATATCCCAAAGTTGATGATGATGCAACCATTATACTTACCTATCCAACCATGGAAGGCGTTATTCATGCTTCATGGAACTGGCCCTTTAACCGGAAAGATATGCACATCTACGGGACATCTGGCTATGCTTTCATTGATGACGCAGAAACCATCAGGTTCCGGCTGGATGAAAAGTCAAATGAGGAGGTTAAGAAAGTACCCGAATCAGAAGCTCCCTTTGTGGATCCCTTTGCTTTTTTTGCAGCAGCTGTTAAGGGAGATATTCAAGTGGGGCCTTTAGATTTATCTTCGCTTGAGATCAATCTCACGGTTGTGGAAATACTGGAAGCTGCACGTCTTAGCAGCGAAACCGGAATGAAAGTTAAATTAGACAGGTAAGGTTAATTTTTATTGAAATGAAAAGGATTTTATTACTGGGTTTCCTTCTGGTATTACTCCAGATAAAATCTGATGCCCAGAGCAGCAGTCTCCTTATACTTGGCGATCTGCATTATGATCTGTTGCAGGACCATGATCTGGATTGGCTCAGTCAGAAGCCGGGAGATTTGCGTCAGGTGACAGAAGAATACACTGTTTACACAAAGGAAAACTGGACCGATTTTATGTCCATTCTTAAAGAGAGAGCCGAGCAAACCGAGCCACCGGTAAAAGCGGTTATTCAACTGGGAGATTTGTCAGAAGGACTAGCCGGTAACAATGAGAAGGCCCGTCAGATGGCGTCCAATACCATGGGAGCCATTGAGGCAGTCCAGATGCCTGTGCCATGGATTTTAACCAAAGGAAATCACGATATTACTGGTCCGGGAGCAGTGGATGCATTCCAGGAACACTATGTTCCAATGATCAGGGACCAAACCAGCAACCCGGAGATCAACAATGCCAGCTATTCCTACAGCTATGACAATGTTCAGATAACCTGTTTGGATCCCTGGGATAAAGAGACCGATATGGTAGCATTCCTTGAGGGTGAACTTTCTGAGTCTGATGCAAAATATAAATTTGTTGCCATCCATGAGCCTGTAATCCCTGTTACCGAACGGTGCTGGCACGTCCTGAGACGGGATTCCGAAAAGCGGGAAGAATTTCTTGAAGTTATTGCCAGTCACAAAGCAATTGTTTTATGTGGCCATCTTCATCGCTATTCGGTTGTAAGTCGGGCAACTCCTTATGGACCAGTGGTACAGGCCATGGTTATCAGTGTGATTAAGGAGAGAGATTATCAGGAGCCCACAGAGGTGATTACAAATTATGGTCCGTCCCTGGCCGAAAACCTTCCCCATTGGCATCCTGAAACCCTGGAGGCCAGAAAAGCAATGCTTTCTGAAGAGGCGAACCATGTGACCTATTTTAAACAGACTGATCTGCCTGGATATGCAGTAATTAAGATTGATGAGAAGAAAGACCGAGTTTTACTTGAATATTATGCAGGATTCGGAGATAAACCATATGATTCAGTTGACTTAACAAAGTTGTTAAAACCAAAATCAAATCAATGAAAAGAGTTGTAGTTATATCTTTTTTGTTGGCACTAATCACCTATTCTTGCAGCAAGATTGAGAAAGACAATATAAATGGCGGGTCTGACCAGGTTTCCCTGGTGGATTATGTGAATCCTCTAATGGGAACCGATTCTAAATTTTCATTATCAAATGGCAATACCTATCCTGCCATAGCCACACCATGGGGCATGAATTTCTGGACGCCTATGACTTCAGAAATGGGGGATGGATGGACCTATAAGTACAATGAAAATAAGATCAGAGGTATTAAACAGACCCATCAGCCAAGTCCCTGGATCAATGATTATGCTGCTTTTTCCCTGATGGCCGTTACCGGGAAGTTGAAATTTGAAGAGAATGAGAGAGAATCCTGGTTCTCTCATAAAGCCGAAACAGTGAAGCCCCATCATTATAAAGTTTATCTGGCAGATTATGATGTGGTTGCAGAAGTAGCTCCCACCGAACGCGCTGCCCATTTTAAATTCACATTTCCTGAATCTGACTCATCCTATGTGATCCTGGATGGATTCTTTAAGGGATCCATGGTTCAAATCATCCCAGATGAGAGAAAGATTATGGGTTATTGCAGAAATAACACTGGAGGTGTTCCTGATAATTTTCATAACTATTTTGTCGCCCAGTTTGACAAAGATTTTGAAATTACCCATACCTGGGGAGACCATTGGGAATTGCAGGAAAACAGCCTGAAAAGTGAAGGAGAACATGTGGGGGCCATCATAGGTTTTAAAACCAAAAAGGGAGAGCCCGTCCATGTAAAAGTGGCATCCTCATTTATAAGTCATGAGCAAGCCACCCTCAATCTTTCCCGGGAAATAGGAGCGGACTCCTTTGAAGAGACCAGAGAGAAGGCAAAAAAAGCCTGGGAAAGTGAACTGGGTAAAATCCTCATAGAAGATAGCAATACAGATCATATCAAAACATTTTATTCATGCCTGTACAGGGTTCTTCTGTTTCCAAGAAAATTCTATGAGATAGATGCCAATGATGAAGTTATTCATTACAGTCCTTACAATGGCGAGGTTTTGCCAGGATATATGTTTACGGATAATGGATTCTGGGACACATTCAGAGCAGTTTACCCCTTTTTTAATATGATGTATCCCCAACTGAACGGAAACATTATGGAGGGACTTGCCAATACCTACCGGGAATCGGGATGGTTGCCTGAATGGGCCAGTCCGGGTCACAGGGATGTTATGATCGGATCAAACTCCGCCCCCATCATTGCAGATGCCTTTTTAAAAGGAGCCATTGATGCGGATGCAGAACTCCTTCTGGAAGCCATCTTAAAGAATGCAACTGTGGAAGAGGGGAGACCGGTGAGATCTGTGGGAAGAGAAGGCCTCAATTACTATAATTCACTGGGGTATGTCCCTTATGATGTAGGTATTAACGAAAATGCGGCGCGCACCTTAGAGTATGCCTATGCAGATTTTACCATTGCTAAAATGGCAGAAAAGCTGGGGAAAAAGGAGATTGCAGAAAGGTACTTTAAGCAATCCATGAACTATAAGAACCTGTTTGATCCTTCCACCAACCTGATGAGAGGGAAAAATGAGGATGGTAGTTTTCAAAAACCTTTCAATCCTTTAAAATGGGGAGATGCCTTTACAGAAGGAAATAGCCTTCACTATACCTGGTCGGTATTTCACGATATTCAGGGACTTATTGATTTGATGGGTGGAGAAGAGACGTTTGTACGGCAACTGGACCAGGTGTTTGAGATGCCTCCGGAGTATGATGACTCATACTACGGTTTTACCATTCATGAGATCAGAGAGATGCAGATTGTTAATATGGGCAATTATGCCCATGGGAATCAGCCCGTACAGCATATGATCTACCTATATAATTACGCTGGAGTTCCATACAAAACCCAGCAGAGAATAAGGGAGGTACTGCTTAACCTCTACTCGGCCACACCCGATGGATATTGCGGGGACGAGGACAATGGACAAACATCAGCCTGGTACGTGTTCAGTTCATTGGGCTTTTATCCGGTAACGCCCGGGACCGATCAGTATGTCATTGGAAGCCCCTTATTTGACAAAGCAGTGATGAGCCTGGAAAATGGAAAAAAATTCACCATCGCTTCGGAGAATAATTCCAAAAGCCATGTTTACATCCAGTCGACCCTTCTGAATGGCAAGGGCTACCCTCATAACTACATCC
>JAOZUK010000819.1 GCA_029938715.1 Bacteroidales bacterium
TCTTGCAAATTTACTTTTTCAATTAACTTCTGGCATGTTTTGTTGGTTACCTTTGAAAACACCTCTTTCCGAGCAATTCTATCAATCAAAAATTCTGGTTTTACTGCAAAACGTGAACATAAATCAAAAAGCTCTGATTTTAACATGTCTTTGGTCCAGGATATTTACTCAAAACTACGATCAAGGCTATGAACAATTCAAAATTGGGGTTTTGCTTAAACAGGCTATGCTTGACGTAGGGCTTATTCAAGAATAAGTTGCTAATAAATTAAAGACTGGTAAGCCCACTATTTCAAGAATTGAAAATCATGCGGAGGATATTCGTTTATCTATTTTGATTAATTGCGTCCGAGCCTTAGCTCGTGTTCGACAGTTGTAGGTTCATTTTTCTCACTTTTTGTTAAAATATCCAATAAAATCAAGTCAAATATTGGTTTTGACGTCAGAATTTGTAGGCACACGACTCTTTAATTTTCTCTTGACAAACAGATAAATACATGCTTTTTATATGGGCATGTATGTACGCACAATAAAACGCCGGAACAAGGATGGGTCTGAGGTCGAATATATTCAATTGGCCCACAATACCCGCCACCCTGAGAAAGGCTATTCCAGAGCCGAGGTCGTATACTCCTTCGGGCGGCGGGATCAACTTGATGTCGCGGCTCTTAAGCGTCTTGTCAGCAGTCTGAGCCGGTTCATAAGCCCTGAAGATGTACAGGCACTTGGAGCCCAGGGCACAGATCTCAAGTTCATATCCAGCCAGCCGGCTGGTGGGGCTCTTTTGCTAAAGGGGCTGTGGAAGCGTATCGGAATTGATGATTGTCTTGCTAAAGCATTGAAAGATAGATCCTTCAAAGCACCTGTTGGAGATGCGATCTTTGCTATGGTTGCCAACAGAGCCCTGGCACCTTCTTCCAAACTGGCTGTTGAAGAATGGATTGATAAGGATGTTCACCTGGACATTGAACAGCCTATCCAGGTTCAACACCTTTACCGGAGCATGGATTTTTTGCTCAAACATGAAAAAGTCATCCAGGAAAAAGTGTTCTGGGCAACTGCTCAGCTGCTTAATCTCACAGTAGATCTGATTTTTTTTGATACCACCAACACCTACTTTGAAATGGATGACCCAGGAGATTCAGAACTATTAGCGTTTGGTAAATCCAAACATAAGAGAGACGACCTGCCTCAGGTCACCATAGGACTGGCTGTCACAAGAGAAGGTATCCCTGTCC
>JAOZUK010000300.1 GCA_029938715.1 Bacteroidales bacterium
CATGCCATAAAATATATTGCTTCGGATATATCCGTTGACCATATGCTCCTGGTTAATAAGTGTGGTCATGGCGATATAGAAAGTATTGTGTTCGATGACACAATAATCCATAATTCCATTCCTGTGGTACGACCAGAAACCATTGGAATTAAAATGGGTACAGTTGGAAACGATAAGGGTATCCTGATCTATTTCGTGAAAAAATATCTGTTGCCCCACAAAGGGATGATCGGTGTGCGTGGAGTTTCTCCAGATCACATCCGTAAAGATAGCTGTAGTGTTGCCTCCGTTAAAAGTAGTTGAGCGACCTGTCCACGCATTGAAGATACATCCATCAAAAGTGATTTGGCAATTATTGCCATAGAATATAAATGCAGTACTCCACATAACCTGCACAAGGTCCGTGTTAATGGCCTGGAAAATAACATCTTTAAACAAATAGGTCTGGTCATTGGAAATACCTGTTATAAAAGGCAGGACAACCGCCCCTTCGGCATTCTTGGCACTTATGAGAATAGGTGGCCTTCCTTCGCCTTCAGCGCCCACCATGCTAAAAGAGTAATCGGTAAAGAGTGTGGAGGTGATCATATAGACCCCATCCCGTTCTAACCTGTAAACCCGGTTATCGCTTACCCTGTCACCGGTCTCTGTGGTGTCTCCGGCAATTACATCCACAAGAGGTGTTCCATTGGTCCCGTCCCATGGCGGAACATCCAGAATGTCTTGCCCAAAAGCAAAGACACCACTCATTAAGAGTACTGTCAAAATAGTGTTAAATCTTTTCATAATCGTGATAATTTAGTTAAACAAATATTTGTTAGTTTATTCACACTGCAATATAGTAGTCGGGGCTGTGATATTCTTTTCTGTATGATCTTCATATTTGTATATATCATTTACTTCTTGTTAATTTGTTACCTTTCTTTTTCGAAAATGATACAATTCAAATGGTGATAGAAGAAACTTCGGAACCGCAGTTACGGAAAGATGCCTCACAACGCGGCTTAAAGCTCCCCTTCGTTTTTGTGTTTTTTATTGTCATTTTCATTATTGCATATTCAAATAAAGTATCTGCTTTTTCACAAAACAATGATTTTGAATTTGAGTATTTAGGGAAAGAAAGTGGACTTGCAAATCTTCGTATCACCAGTATAATACAGGATCATTCCGGTTACATGTGGATCGGTACCCCGAAAGGACTCTTCAGGTATAATGGGTATGAGATGAAAGTGTACAAAAGCAATCCCAAAGATGGTAATTCCCTCACATACCATCATATCCTATGCCTGTTTATGGACAGAGATGATGATCTCTGGATAGGAACTGCGTATGGTGGACTGAACAGGTACAACAGGGAGAAAGATAATTTTATAAAAGCAAATATTCCGGCCCTGGATATCAGAAGCATTTCCCAGGACGAGAAGGGATTTGTCTGGATGGGTACCGATAACGGGGTATTCAGGTATTCCAAGGAAGAGGACCGGTATGAAGCCTATCATTTCAGGACATCTGACGGTAGCAGTGAAAGAGGAATTCTTGCAATCCAATGCATTGATTCTGAGACTTTAGTGACTGTTGTCGGGCTCGGTATTTTTAGATACAACCGCAAAGAAAATGATTTCAGCCCTTTACTTCTTATCGATGATTGCAGGGATTTCAATGTGCGTGAATTCACACTTGTGTATCCGATTGAAGAAGATGTTCTCTTGCTGGGAACGGACCAGGGTCTTTTCAGGTTTGAGCACGGGGGAAGGGATAAACTGGAGGGTGTGCGTGATATCCATGGAACTGTAATCGATTCTGATATCAAATTCATTGTCGAGGAGTCGTACCAACATATCTGGGTAGGTGCTGACGGCGTTTATAGGTATGATCTGACGAAGAATGAGTTTACGAATCAGGTTCATTCATCTGAGGATCCATCCAGTCTTGCCAGTGATGCGCTTAGCTGTGCATACAAGGACATACAAGGAAACATCTGGATTGGCACAGCGTGGTCTGGAATCAATATCTGGTACCAGGACCATTCCTGGTTTAAATCTCATTCCAGGATCAATTCGAGCCTTAAGCAAATCAGCAGGGACATTACAGCCGTGGCCCTGGATTCAGAAAACAACCTGTGGTTAGGTACACGGGAGCATGGAGTGCATGTATTCGACAAAAACCAGAACTACCAGGAATACCTGAATCAACAATACCCGGTACTTCAGAACCTCAGCCGGGAGTTAATAAGTGAGATTGTACAGTTACCCGATAAGAAAATATGGATCGGCAGCAGCCCCAGGAAGCTCACAATGATTGATCCGGTAAACAAGGATAGCTACACTGTTTCCCTTGAATCTGAGCAGGAACCGCCACGTTTATGGGACATGGTAAATACCATTGTTCCACAGGGAGATACACTTTTGTGGATTGGCACAGGAACGGATGGTGTGCACCTGTTTGATGTCACAACCCGAAGGTTCATACATTATAGTGGAAGGAATCAACTTTCAAGGTATGCGATTCTGGACCTTGAAAAGGATTCAAAGGGAAATCTCTGGGTCGCAACGAATATGAACGGGCTGCTAAAAATGGACCCCGAAGGGAACATCAAGCGACAGGGATTTGATTCCATACCCTTTAGCAGCCTCAGGAAAGCACGTATCATTTCGATCTTTGAGGACATCGAAGAGAATCTCTGGTTTGGTACTGAATTTCTTGGCTTGATCAGGTTAAGCACCGATGAACAGAGTGCTGTTTTTGATCTTTCGGGAAATGCAATCCCCAGAGAAATTTGTGCCATCACCGAAGATCGGTATGAAAGACTCTGGATCTCAACCAGCGACGGACTGGTAAGGTTTGAGAAAGCAACGAATGCTGTGAAGCATTATAGCTGGAGGGATGGGATGACCTCTGATGAATTCAATTACAATGCCTCCTGTTTTGGAAAAGACAATATGATTTACCTGGGAGGCACCAACGGCCTGGTGTCTTTTATACCTGAAACGATCCGGGACAACGACTTTGAGCCCCCTGTATACATTGAGTCGCTGTATATCGGGAACCGGGAAGTGAAAATCGCTCAGAACGACTCAATCCTTCCTAAAGCGCTTCACCTTACGGAAAAGATCACCCTTAAACATTCCCAAAATGATATTGGCTTTGAAGTGGCAGCTCTGAATTATATTTCACCTGAAAAGAATCAATATCAATACCTGCTTGAAGGTTATGGCAATTCGGAATGGATTCCCATAGGAAGCAGGAGGCGCTTTGATTTTACAAATCTCCCTTTTGGGAATTATACGCTGCATGTAAAGGGTTCCAACAATGACAAGATATGGAGTGGCCATGTCGCAACACTGGATATCCAGATTCTGCCGCCTTTCTGGCTTAGCTGGTGGGCCTTCATCACATATTTGTTCCTTGCTGCTTTTACCTTCTTTTTTATATACAGAGGAGTCAGACAACGCATTCGTTTTAAGAACCAGATTGCAAGGCAGGCTTTTGAGAGTCAACAACAGGAAGAACTGAACAATATGAAGATACAGTTCTTTACAAATATTTCACATGAATTCAAGATTCCGCTTTCCCTGATTATTTCGCCCATTGAAGAGGCTTTAAAAGCTTTTAAGGGGCCCTCTGAACATAAAAACAGACTGCAATTGATTAAGATGAATGCCACCCGACTACTTATGTTGGTCACTTCACTGATAGATTTTAGGAAAGCCGAGCAGGATGTAATGAAACTGAATAATGAAAAAGCGGATCTGGTAAGTTTGGGAATAACTATTGTGGATTCATATAAATATTTGGGGATCGATGAGAACAAGCACATAGAATTCAACTGTGAATTGCCGGCATGTATTTTTGATTTCGACAGTTCAAAAATTGAGAGGGTACTTTACAATTTAATCGATAATGCGAATAATCATACAGTTCCTCATGATGAAATTACTGTGAGTATTCGTCCTGATGAGGAACAGGAAAGTATTGTGCTCGAAGTAAAAGATAGCGGTTGCGGTATATCTGAAGATGATCTTGAGAAAATCTTTAATAAGTTCTACCAGTCTGATAATCATACAAAAACAAGCCATGGAAGCCATGGTTCAGGCATCGGTCTTTACCTTTGCCGCAAGATCGTAGAGTTGCATAAAGGGACCATAGAGGTTGAGAGCTCACAGGGTCAGGGCACATCCTTTATTATTACGCTCCCGGCTCCCGGATTAATCACCAGTGCAGATGAGTCGGAGATCCATGAGACCTATGCAATTCCGGTGGGATCTGAGGTTGTCGATCCGTTCGAGGAACAGCCACCGGCAATCTTATCAGAAAATACTCCCCTGGTATTGATTGTTGAAGATCACGGAGCTCTAAGGAT
>JAOZUK010000820.1 GCA_029938715.1 Bacteroidales bacterium
CATGAAGGAAATGATATTTGGTCTAGAGCAATGGTGCGCCGACAGGAGATCGAACAGTCAATTTCTATTATTAGACAAGTAATGGATAAAATGCCTGGCGGTGATTATTATAATAAAATTCCAAATCCCCTTACTTGGACAATTCCACCTGGTGATGCATATGTTAAAACAGAATCAGTTCGTGGTGAGTTTGGTTATTATGTAGTTAGTGATGGTTCGGACAAACCAAGAAGAATTCATGTTCGCGGACCGGCTTATGTTCATGCAGTTTCACTTTTGGAAGAAGTCTTAAAAGGTGCAAATATTTCTGATGTCTCTTTTATTATGAATAGTTTGGGAACTTGTCCACCGGAGATTGAAAGGTAGAAATATGAATATAGATTTAAAAGGTATATTAACTCCGTTCTCTGCTCTTGTACAAGGGACAAAACCGCCGCATACTGTGCGGTATCCTAAAGAGCAAAAAGAAACAGCCCCTCGTTATAGAGGATTTCATTTTAATGATCTCGATGAATGTATTGGCTGCGGAACATGTTCTACAATTTGTCAGAATGCAGCGATTGACATGATTGAAATTGACGGCTATGAAACAAATAGTGGTGATTCTGGACTACGACCACGTATTGATAATGGACGCTGCTGCTGGTGCGCTCTTTGTGTTGATGTTTGCCCAACTGGATCGCTCAATCTAACAAAAGATTATGTATATGTCACTGAAGATCCAGATTCATTTTTATGGATACCCGGTATTGATAATGCTAAGGAAGGTGAGGAGAAGCTATCATGGAAAAGTGCTGATGGTAAATCTTTATTAGAATATGAACGTGTTCCAATGAAAGAATTGGATGGTAAAGAGCGTGTTAAGTCGTTTGCAGAAGTTGTGTTGGGATATGAAGAGGAGGAAGCACGAAAAGAAGCTGATCGTTGTATCGCCTGCGGTATCTGTACAGATATTTGTCCGGTACATATGCACATTCCAGAATATATAAATGCAATTTCACGCGGTGAAGATGAAGAAGCTGTTAGAATTATTTATGATAACAATCCTCTCGGTGAGACTTGCGGTAAAGTTTGTACACGTCGATGCGAAACAACTTGCGCTATTAATCATAGAGGCGAACCAATTGCAATCAGATGGCTAAAGGAATATGTCACAGCAAAAGTTGATAATGCAGAATTAATTAAAGAGATTCTAAATCCAGAAATTGCTGAACCAAACGGACATAGTGTTGG
>JAOZUK010000821.1 GCA_029938715.1 Bacteroidales bacterium
TCGATTCCGATCCCGATCCCGATTTTAATTTTGAATATCTCAGTAATGACAGAGTCTGGTATTACCTATTTATGGGTAACAACCTCCCAGGAGGCTTATATTACAACGTGGGGATCAGATTGGTACCATAGAATTTTTCCGACAGCTTGACCAATGTGCCGTCATCATACATGGATTTAATGACTTCGTTGAGTTTGTCAACAAGAGTCTGGCTGTCGGCACGGCTTTTATCCAGGGCAAAACTAAGTGGTTCATAATAGGTAGGTTCACCCAGCATTTTCAGGGGACAGCCTTTGCCGCATCCGGCACGAATGGCTTCAGCAAGAGTCTGCCTGGAAGTAAAGATGGCATCCAGTCTTAAGCCATCTCCCAGGGACAGATCTTCAATGTGATTGGCATCTGTGGGATAGGTTATGAGTTTTCCCGGTTCCCAATTCTGATAAACAATTTTAACATCTTCAATGGAAAGGTCTTTCCTGAGATATCGTTCATTGGTGGTTTCGGTGGCGATTCCGATACGTTTACCAGCAAGATCAGCCAGGGTTTTTACAGAACTATTGTCTTTATGTATAGCAAACTGAGCAGGTGAACTATAGTAAGGCAAGGTGAACAAAAGGGCATGTTTTCTTTCTGCGGTCGGGGTCATGGATCCGATGGAGATGTCCCAGCGTTTCCCCCATTTTCCTGCGGTAATCAGATCCCAGTCAGGAGTAATGAATTTGACTTTGACACCCAGTCTTTTAGCAACTTCTTTCGCCACACTGATGTCAAATCCTTCAAGCTTTCCTTTATCGTTTAGAAAGCTTTGGGGAGCATAATTAGCATCCGTTGATACCACAATGGTCTTGGCGCTGTAAACTTCTTCCAATGCAGTTTTTCCAGCCATGCTGGTTCCTGCAAAAGCAATTAATAGTACTGAGACCAAGGCCCAGATCCAAAACAATTTTTTCATGGTAACCCTCCTGGTTATTTTTTATTAATTGTTATTACACCGGAGCGAAATGCTGCCGGTAATCAATCAATAGTATTTTGTCAATCATGGATTGTCGAACAATTTATGATTGACATTTTTGTAGAATTTTAATAAATTTTTTGTGAAAATGTCAAGTGAAAACGATGCCTAGATAGTAACAGGTGTTCCTTTTTTATCGTTACGAGAGGACGCTAACATTAACTAATATACAGTTGCGAGGTGAAAATTTAATGAAACGTAATTCGCATGCAGGAAGGC
>JAOZUK010000301.1 GCA_029938715.1 Bacteroidales bacterium
CTGGGGTGTAAAATTACTGAGGTAAGCATTCACATAATCGATGGAATCCGTACCTCTTGGCATGCTTAACTGGTATACACCCGCGTCTATCACCTGGCCAAGCGCTTCAGTTGCCTGTTCCCACTTCTGCTGGTAGAGGTATGTTTTTCCCAACATAGCCAACGCTGCCCCTTTGGTCGCCCTGCCCGTATTTGTAGCATCATAGGTCTCCGGCAATACAGCAATAGCATCCTGCAGGTCGGCCTCAATCTGTGCCCAAATCTCTGCAGCCGAATTGTTGGGCAGTTTGCTCTCTTCAACCACCTTGATGACCCTCAGTACAAGCGGCGGCTCATTGAAGAAAATCCGCAGATTGAAATAGTAAAATGCCCGCAGGAATTTTGCCTCGGCTAGCAACCTCTGCTTCAGAGACTCATCCATCTCAATGCCAGGAACATTTTCAAGAACCATATTCGTTCGGTAGACTCCCCTGAATGCATATTCATACATTTCAAAAATTCTACCCTCATTGCTTTTAAACATCAGGTCGTTCCATAAAGGAAATTCGATCAATACGCGATCATCGTGCGAATAAAAGACGTATTGGTAATCAAGTGCGTAATATCCTGCTGAATGCAACGGATCATAAGCCGAGGTGGTAGCTGCAAGAGCATCCGCTTGATTCCGGTAAAACTGCGATGAGGTAAGTACGTTCTGAGGTTCAATTTCAAGCCACTCCTTTGAGCAACCGGCCAGCACCATGAACACTAAGGCAATTATTATAAATTTCTTCATGACTATACTTTTTCAGATTAAAAATCGGCCTGAACTCCAAACTGGATCACCCTGGGCATTGGATAAGGACCATTGTCAAATCCCATATCGAGCGGACTGTAGTTACCAATGGTACTATTGAAACTAGGACCAACTTCCGGATCATATCCCGAATATTTCGTGAATGTAAAGAGATTGTTTACACTGGCATAAACCCGCATCCGGGATATGTTCCTGATGAGCTGTTTGGGCAGCGTATAACCAATCTGCATATTCTGGATTCTCATAAATGAGGCATCCTCCACAAACCAGCTCGAGAAGCGGTCATTGTCATTTGGATCCAGTGTGGCAATACGTACCATGGTGGTGCTGGGATTCTCTTCCGACCAGTGGTTATTCATCACATCTCTTAGTTTATTGATATCTGACCCCGACCGATCTGTTCCCATACCTACCGATGATCTGAAACCATTATATACATTCATCCCCTGCATGCCATGCAGAAAAATTGAAAAATCAAAACCCTTGTACGAGCAATCAAACCCAAAGCCAAGATCAAGATCAGGCAGCGCTTTTCCGATAATCGTACGGTCCTGATCAGTAATGACTCCATCATGATTCAGATCCTTGAACTTAATATCACCAGGCGCAGTCCCCGATTCCTGTGTTGCGTGGTTATCAATATCCTCCTGACTCTGGAAGATGCCATCGGCTACATACCCGAAAAAACTTCCGATGGTATGGCCCTCTGTGGTAATGGTTGTGGCATTTTGATTCCAGATGTCATCTCCCGGAAGGTATAACACTTCATTTTTGATGGTGGTGACATTTGCATTCACACTGTATTGGAAATGACCCATGGATTTTTTCCAGATCGCATTGAACTCAAAACCCCTGTTTTGTACTTCACCCAGGTTCACAAAGGGATTGGCAACTCCTCTAAAGGAGAGTTTACCCATTACAGTGGGTAATGGAACCCTTACCAGCATATTGTCCTGGTTCTTCAGGTAATACTCAGCTGAAAACTGCAGTTTGTTATTGAAGGCAAACAGATCCAATCCGAAGTTGGTCATCTTTGCTGATTCCCACCTTACATCGGGATTGCCATGCGTGGCAAGGGTTGTTCCTCCATAATATGTATTCTGATCCATTCCGAATACATACCACGAATTGGTGGGCTTATCCATCGTTTCGAGGTACTGAAAGGATCCAATATTCTCATTTCCGGTAGCGCCATAGCCAAAACGTATCTTTAGCATATTGATCTGATCAACCTGCTGGAGAAAATCTTCCGATATTTTCCACCCCAGCGAGAATGAGGGGAAATAGCCATACCGGTACGCCGGACCGAAATTGGTTGATCCATCTCTTCGAATACTTGCGGTTAACAGGTATTTTCCTTGATAGTCGTAGTTGAGCCTGGCAAGATAGGACTCAATCTTGTGTTCACTTCGACTGCCTGCAGCCTTGTAATCAGTGGACTGGGCCAAAACGTTTAAATCAGGATTTACAAAACCTGATCCGGTAGCAGAATATCCATTGTATTTGCTTTGCTCTGTGGTGTGTCCAGCCATGACCCTGATATTATGACCGGCAAAGGAGGTCTCATAGTTGAATATATTCTGTATCAGCATGTAACTCGATTCATTGGTGCTCTGTGTCAAAGTAGAATTAACATTTGATCTGAGCCCGATATTCCCCAGTTCATACTCCGGGTTCCAATTGAATCCCAACCTGGTCTTGTAATCGATTCCAAGCGTGAATTTATAGGTGAAGCCTTTGAAAAGCTCCAGCTCAGCATAAATGCTCGCCAGGATACGTGTTAAAGAACTATTGACATCTTTCAGATTCATTGCAGCAATTGGATTCGTCCGGTCATTATTTACCGTGATGGTATCAGTGGGACCCGCATACCCCCCAATAGCCGTAGAGTCATATATGGGCATCAGCGGGGAGGCCTCTATGGCTGTCCCCCAACTTCCCCCGTTGTTGTCTGAACTGGTTTGGGTAATGGTCACCGATTCGCCTATTTTTAAACGCTTACCGATCTTAAAATCAGAAGTGGCACGAAGGTTGATCCTCTCAAACTGGCTCTGATAGCGTACTCCGTCTTCCTGGTAATAGTTCCCGGAAATGCCATAATTACTATTCTCCCCTCCGCCATATACACTCAGACTGTAATTCTGATTCATGGCCGGACGGAACATCTCCTCCTGCCAGTTGGTATAAACATTACCATTGGAGGCGCGAACCGAATCGTTATAATAAAAGGGCATATCACGGTCAGGATCCAGGGCATAAGCATCTTCAAGTAAACCTATGTACTCATCGGTGTTCATCACATCAAACAGCTTAGTGACCTGTGCAACACCCACATAAGCAGAAAAGTTAACCTTGGGGGGCCCTGCTACACCACGCTTGGTTTCAATGATGATCACACCGTTGGAACCCCTGGCTCCGTAAATTGCTGTTGCTGATGCATCTTTCAATATCTGAACAGAGGCAATATCCGCAGGATTTAAAGTTGTGAGACTACCTGCAGGGACTCCGTCTATGACATACAGAGGTTCAGAATCACGGTTTATAGAACCAATACCCCTGATCTTAATGGAAACTCCGGCTCCAGGCGCTCCCGATGTATTGGTAACAACAACACCCGCAGCTTTCCCCTGCAGCGCCCTGTCCAGCGTAGCAGCATTGGTTTTTATCAACTCCTCTGCTGATATAACAGCAACCGAACCTGTCAGATCACTCTTCTTCTGGGTTCCGTATCCGACCACCACAAGCTCGTCCAGTGCAGTTGTTTCAATCTCCAGATTGACATCTATAATGGTACGGTCACCTACCGACACCTCCCGGGTTGATAGCCCGATAAACTGGTAAACAAGTATGTCTTCAGACCCCCTGACTGTGATTTGATAGTGCCCATCTATGTCTGTGGAGGTACCGGTATTGGTTCCCTTGATGACAACTGTACCTCCAATGACAGGAATTCCTTCGCTACCTTCGGTAACCGTACCTGTGATCACCCGTTCCTGCGCGATAGCTGCATTGCAGAAAAGACTTGAGATAATCAGCAAGATACCCAACCTGCATACTAAAGATCTTAATTTCTTCATGTCTGGTATTTTGTAAATAGGATAAATAGTATCCGATTAAATGCTGTTTCGCACCAATTCAATGATAACACTGGATCAGGTCAGAAAATGGTAACGTAAATAAAACTTTTTAAAACAATAAAGAAAAAAAGAGATTGCCAGTTATGACAATCCCTTTTCTTCACTCATCATGAAACTACTACTTCTTAACCATACTCTTCACAATTACTTCACCATCTAAATACATGCGAACAAAATAGAGTCCGGCGTCTAGATCACTTACATCATGGTTGTCATTTACAACACTGAATACCTTGACATTCTGACCCAGAATATTTGCAATCTCAATCTTCTGAATACTCTCGGCATTCATCACATGAAGTACATCTGCAACCGGGTTTGGATAGATACCAAACTGGCTGGCACGGTCTTCAGAAATGCCCACACTTGACATAATCTCTACCGCAGTTGCAACTGAAATATTATCAACAGCAT
>JAOZUK010000822.1 GCA_029938715.1 Bacteroidales bacterium
CACTCTCCATGAAAATTTTCGGGATCAACGAATTTGCTGCCAGATTTCCCAACATAATCTGTGGTTTTGCATCCCTGGTTCTCCTCTATTATTTAGGCCGACAACTCTACGGTCACCGGTTCGGTTTGTTGTGGATTCTCTCCTATGGTTCTGCCATACTGCCTTTCTTCTTTTTTAAGTCGGGGATCATTGATCCATGGTTTAACTTATTTATTTTAATGGGAGTGGGGTGGTTTATCTTCTATCTGGATCCCGAAAGATTGAAGTACAGGATGCGCAATGTGGTTTTATCTGCATTTTTTTTCGGATTGGCTGTACTCACCAAGGGGCCAGTGGCGCTGTGGATTTTCCTGCTCTGTTTTGTGGTGTATCTGTCCATACATCGGTTCAGACTTCCTGGCAGGGCAATTCATATCATCCCATTTATCCTGGTGGTGACCCTTACCGGTGGCAGCTGGTTTCTGTTGCTGGCTCTGAATGGGAACACAGAAATGATTAGGGATTTTGTGGCCTATCAGTTCCATTCAATATTTATTGAGAGCTCTTTCCATGATGGTTTTTTCGGATATCACCTGGTGGTATTGCTTCTGGGAGTGTTTCCGGCTTCGGTGATTGCCATGAAAAGTTTTACAAAGAAGTCGGAAGATACCGAGTTACAAAGACTCTTCAGGCAATGGATGTATATCATGTTCTGGGTGGTAATCATTCTTTTTTCTATTGTAAAAACAAAGCTTATACACTATAGTTCCCTGGCCTATTTCCCACTGACATTTCTAGCAGCATGGGTGTGGGAGAAGTGGCTCGATCGAAAAATCGAAATTGGAAATTGGCAGGTCATACTTATCTTTTTAATCGCCATGTTTCTTGGGGCAGTAGCAATAATGTTTCCCCTGATTACGGATCATTATGTTTGGTTGATGGAGAAAGACTTTGCGTTTTTAGATCCTTTTATTCGAGGAGCACTTCAGAGGAATGTTCACTGGAGTGGGTATGAATGGATGATTGGAACGTTCCTTCTGCTGGGAGTACTTGTTGCCTGTGTTCAAATCCTTCGCCGGAACAGGAAGGGAATGCTTACTCTTCATCTGGTGGTGTTGCTATTTACCACCGCTTCCATCTATACCTTTACACCTCGTGTGGAAGGATATACACAGAGAGCTACCATAAAATTCTATAAAGGACTACGGGGACAGGATGTATATGTAAATACACTGGGTTTTAAGAGCTAC
>JAOZUK010000823.1 GCA_029938715.1 Bacteroidales bacterium
GAACTGACCCCTAAGCAGCAGGATTATCTGAACAAGGTCCACTCATCGGCCAACTCCCTGCTTGGAATCATAAACGATATTCTTGACTTCTCGAAAATTGAAGCAGGTAAAATGGATATGGAGTCGGTGCCATTCTCCCTCGATGGGGTTCTGGAAAATTTGAGTACTGTGGTCAGTATCAAGACCCAGGAGAAAGGGTTGGAACTGCTGTTTTCCCGCGAGCCCGATGTACCTGCAGATCTGATTGGGGACCCGCTGCGCCTTGGTCAGATACTGGTAAACCTCTCCAATAATGCAGTTAAATTCACCCATGAGGGGGAAATTCTGGTCTCTATAGGCCTGATTGAAAAAGATGAAGACAGGGCCAGGCTTATATTCTCTGTCCGGGATACCGGCATCGGGATGACAGAGGAGCAGATGGGTAAACTCTTTAAGTCCTTCAGCCAGGCGGATTCCTCCACTTCCAGAAAATACGGCGGCACCGGTCTGGGACTGGCTATCTCTAAGCAGTTTGTTGAAATGATGGATGGTCGCATCTGGGTTGAGAGTGAGGCTGACAAGGGCACTACCTTTAAATTTGAGGTAGTGCTTGGTGTTGCCGAACAGGGGAAATCCAGCATCAAGGAGATGCCATCAACACTGAGTGGTATGCGGGTGCTGGCGGTAGATGATAATCCGAATGCCAGGTTAATTCTCGAGGCCTATCTCGGCCAGTTTGGTATGGAAGTTGACAGTGTCAGCAGTGGTGAGGAAGCCATTAGCACAATTAAAGAAGCTGATCAACCATACGAACTTGTCTTTATGGACTATATGATGCCGGGGGGTATGGATGGGCTGGAGACTACAAAACAGATTAAGAAGGATCTTCTTTTAGAAGAAATTCCCAAGGTTATTCTTATTACCGCCTATGGACAGGCAGATTATGCTGATGCACCCGGGATAGAATTTGTCGACAATAAAATGCAGAAACCGGTCAATCCTTCCTTTTTGCTGGATGTGATTATGGAGACTTTTGGTCATGAGGTTGTTGGTGCAGCCAGGGGCAGTCGTCAGAGCCGGGGTTTTGATATGGAGACACTGAGGCCGATTCAGGGTGCTCACCTACTTCTGGTTGAAGATAATCACATTAATCAGCAGGTGGCATCTGAACTGCTGGAACAGGCAGGATTTCTGGTAGATATTGCCAATGATGGCCAGGAGGCATTGGATATGCTGGCCGACAATAGTTA
>JAOZUK010000302.1 GCA_029938715.1 Bacteroidales bacterium
TATGTAACTCAAACCAATAACCAATAACATGAAATATGAAAATATACTGGAGGCCATTGGGAATACGCCTCATCTGAGAATAAACAGTTTGTTCCCGGGATCGGAAAACATCTGGGTGAAACTGGAAAGAGACAATCCGGGAGGGAGTATTAAAGACCGGGTCGCTTTTGCCATGGTCAATGACGCTGAGGAGCAGGGTCTCTTAACATCCGGGTCCACCATCATCGAACCCACCTCTGGGAATACGGGAATCGGATTGGCCATGGTGGCCGCTGTAAAGGGGTATGACCTCATCCTGGTGATGCCCGAGTCCATGTCGGTGGAGCGCAGGAATATTCTGAAAGCATACGGTGCCAGGATTGAGCTTACGCCCAGAGAGCAGGGTATGAAAGGATCCATGGAGAAAGCCAGTGAGCTGGCCAGAGAGATTTCCGGTTCCTGGATTCCATCGCAGTTTGACAATCCGTCCAATCCATCTATTCATGAAGTTACCACTGCCCTGGAGATTGTGGAGGACTTCCCGGAGGGTATCGATTACCTGGTAACAGGAGTGGGTACTGGTGGACATATTTCAGGAGTGGCCAGGATTCTGAAGCAGAAAATGCCTTCCATCCAGGTCTATGCTGTTGAACCGTCCGATTCTCCTGTGATTAGCGGGGGTGAATCGGGACCGCATGGGATTATGGGCATCGGTGCGGGCTTTATACCAGCGAACCTGGACAGGAGCCTGTTGGATGAGGTGATTCAGGTGGAGAAATCTGCAGCATTTGATTATGCCCGAAGGGCTGCCAGGGAAGAGGGCCTGTTCGTAGGGATCTCATCGGGGGCTTCTCTGGCCGCTGTGGGTCAATTGCTTGAAAGAGTGGCACCCACCTCAACAGTGCTTACATTTAATTACGATACGGGTGAAAGATATCTATCAGTGAATGATCTCTTTTGAGAGGATTTACTAATTTTGAGCTGATATTGAAAAGATCAGCCACGTATGAATATGCAAATCCCGTTAAAAATTGCCATAGACTTCGATGGTACAATAGTTGAGCATAAGTATCCCGAAATAGGGAAGGAGATCCTTTTTGCATTTGAAACCATTAAAGCGCTCCAGAAACAGAAACACCAGCTCATCCTGTGGACCTTCCGTTCGGGTAGGGAGCTGGATGAAGCTGTAGCATATTGCCGTCAGAATGGGGTTGAGTTTTATGCGGTAAATGCAAGTTATCCCGAAGAGGAGTTCGATGAGGATTTTGCCAGCCGGAAGATTGATGCTGATATATTCATCGATGACAGAAACATAGGCGGGATGCTGCCCTGGGGTGAAATCTACCAGCTCATTAACCCTCAGGAGATGCCCACACTTGAAGATGAGTTGAAGAGTCTATCCACAAAAAAACGTTCTCTTTTTAAGAGAAAATAGGAGCAATAGGGCTCACAAAATCAGCACCCATGATACATAAGCCGGTCGTCGCATTGATCCTGTTTCTCCTTGTTATCACCATTTCGTGCGGGCCCAATAAGGAGGTAAACAGTGATCAGGTACGGCACACTGCACCTAAGGTAACCAGGGTGAGTGCGCTTCTGGAACCAGCCAGCCCCCTTACTATCCCTGTGGGAGAAGAGGTAAAAGTAAACCTTCAACTACCCGATAGTGTGGCCTTCGATTCGGTGCAGGTTTTTCTGGGAGGGAAGCTTAAACAGACCTTTACAGGTGTATCTGGTCAACCCGCATCAGAGTCACTGGAGTTTATGCAGCCCACGGCCAATGAAAATACAGGGAAATCGGGCCTGAGGTTAAGGGTCTTTTTTAACGGAGGAAAGAGCGAGAACCAGAGCCAGCAAATCACTTTTCTATCCGACATTGTTCCGGCAGAGTACACCTACCGTGTGGTAAAGGAGTACAATCACGATCCGGCAGCTTATACCCAGGGTTTGCAATATGTAGATGGGTGGATTTACGAAGGGACAGGAAACTATGGTACCTCTTCAATAAGACGGGTGGAGCTGGAGACGGGAAAGGCCGTAAAAATCCGGAACCTGGATCAATCCCTCTTTGGAGAGGGAATTACCGTATTTGGTGAACGGATTTATCAGCTGACCTATAAGTCCCAGGTGGGGTTCATCTACGATAAATCAAGTTTTGAAGAGATACAGAAGGTCTATTACCAGAATCAGGAGGGATGGGGACTTACTCATAACGGGAAAGAGTTGATTATGAGCGATGGCACCCATGTGATCTATTTCCTCGATCCGGAGATGTTTACCGTGATTCGTCAGCTGGAGGTCTATCACAACAAGGGCTTGGCTGACAGCCTGAACGAGTTGGAATACATCAATGGAAAAATATGGGCCAACCGCTACTTTACCGACGAGATTGTGATCATTGATCCTGAAACAGGGAAAGTGGAAGGACGGATCAATCTGAAGGGGATCCTGAAAGCCACCGACCGGAAATCAAATACCGATGTTTTGAATGGCATTGCATGGGACCAGGCAGGGAACAGGATATTTGTTACTGGAAAGCGGTGGCCCAAATTGTTTGAAATAAGTACAATTTCCAGATAGATCAGGCCGACATCTCTCCCGATATCACCAGTACACTTCGTGGAATAATCTGAAAGCTAACAGGTCCGTGCCCCAGTGTTTCTCCATCGGTCTCCACCTTCAATCGGGGTGAGCTATCGATCTGTACAGATTTAGCCATATAGGTTTCCACTTTCGAATGTTTGGTGATACTCCCATCGTAGAGTCGCTTCATATTGGCAAGAATATTCAGCTTTCCCATTTTCCTTATCAGGGTAATGCTGTACAACCCATCATCGGCCACCGCATGAGGAAGCGGAATCATACCTCCACCGTTGTATTTCCCGATGCCCACATTCAAGGCGAAGATCTTTCGGGCGTAACTGGTTCCATCGATTTCGATATCTGCCCTCTGTGATTTATACCTGACCAGGCTTAATAACATATTGTAGAAATAGAGCATCGGACCACTCTTTCCCCTATCTTTCATCCTGTTGCTTCTTTCCACCACCTTGGCCCCAAACCCCATTCCGGCAATATTGATAAAATAGCGTTTCCACTCCTTGCCGTTCTTCCGGTAATTAACCAGACCAGCATCCTGGATAAAGGTCTTTTGCTGCTTAATGGTCTGAATGGCACCCTCATAATCAGATGGGATGTTGAACATCCGTGCCCAGTCGTTTCCGGTTCCCACCGAGATCATTCCCAGCATCACTTCAGTGGTTTGAACCCTTCCCTGGGCAAAAACCCCGTTAATTACCTCGTTCATGGTCCCGTCGCCCCCAACCACAATAATTTTTGAGTACCCCTCTTTTATCTTATTTCTTGCAATGATGGAGGCATGCAACCTGCGGTTTGTGAAATGGGGCTCAAAGGGAATCTGGTATTGATCAAGTAATTGGCTTATCCGGGGCCACTCCTTTTCTGTTTTTCCGCCCCCTGCAGTCTTGTTTACAATTGTTATCCAGCTGGATTTTGTCATCTCTCATTTTTGATCAATTTTCAAAGATAAGCAATTTCTGATGGTTGTCATTCTTTGTTCTATCTTTGAGGCGTTGGTACCAAATACCTTATGAGGTTATCATTGGAAAATGTTGATAAGGTGTTTATAAATGGAAATTCATTGTTTACAATAACAAAATGGGTGAAATTCGCGGGCTTCTACAAAATAGTAAATTTGGAACTCGTTAAAAACATCCAAACACTATAAATCTAAAAGGCCCATGGGTAAAATTATTGCAATAGCGAATCAGAAAGGAGGCGTTGGGAAAACCACTACCGCTATTAACCTTGGAGCCAGTCTGGCGGTACTCGAAAAAAGGGTGCTGATCATTGATGCCGACCCCCAGGCCAATGCTACTTCCGGGACCGGATTTGATATTAAGAAGGTGCAGACCAGCATCTACGAATGTCTGATTGAAGACGCCAATCCCAAGAAGATTATTCTCAACAGCGAAATTGCTGGCCTTGATTTGATCCCTTCCCACATCGACCTGGTGGGGGCCGAGATTGAGATGCTGAACATGAATGAACGGGAGTATATGTTGAGAAACGTCATCGCACAGGTGAGCGATAACTACGACTATATCCTCATCGATTGTTCACCCTCCCTTGGATTGATCACCGTGAATGCCCTCACTGCTGCCGATTCGGTAATTTTGCCTGTTCAGTGTGAATATTTTGCCCTGGAAGGTCTGGGTAAATTACTGAATACCATAAATATTATCCAGCGCGGACTCAATCCCGACCTGGAAATTGAAGGTTTCCTGTTAACCATGTACGATACCCGCCTGAGGCTCTCCAACCAGGTGGTGGATGAGGT
>JAOZUK010000824.1 GCA_029938715.1 Bacteroidales bacterium
TTGGTTACCATGACCGTTGATGATGGACGAGGGAATGAGGTTACCTATGATGTTATCCTTACAGGAGATGACGATACCAATCCACAATTTACAGTTCCACCTTCAGAGACTGTATGTAGAATCTTGGATTGTACTTACGATATTGATCCTTCTATTACAGGAGTGGTTGCTGATGAGTCAGACAATTGTGCTTCTGGCATCATAGCCACTTACAACGATGATCTTACGAATCTAGTGAGTTGCAATCTGGCTGGATATGTAATCCGAACCTGGAGTCTGGACGATGGCAACGGAAACATAGCAGAGAAAGATCAGATTATCTGGGTTGAACCAGTACCAATTGTTATTCCTATTGTCGATGAGGATATAATTTGTGATAGCTCTTTTATTAGTATTGAGCTTACCAGTCCAAATATTTATACCAGTGGATCTGGAACATTCAATTATACTGTAGTTGCTACTGGAGGAGTAACTGGATTCACAAGTCCTGTAAATGGACTATCAGATGGATATGTGATCAATGACCAATTGATCAATCCCACTAATGCCCGACAAACAGTTAGTTATATTATCACTCCTTTAAGTCCAGGCGGTTGTGGAAACGGAGAAGACACGACCATAACAATCACAATCAATCCAACACCTCGCTTAAGTGTAGATATTCCTGAGACAGTTTATTGTGATAGTTCGCAGGTTAGCTTTACAGTGACCGATGGATTGGTTTCATCGACAGGGCCGAGGGTTTACAGTGTTACCAGGGTATACAATGACCTGGCAGTTCATATAGAGAATGAGAGTCCGGGATTGGATGATAACCAGGCTTATGGTACAGCCTTGACAGATGATATCAGGAACCTGACCACCCAGGTACAGACAGTGAGCTATATATTTAAGGCCCTGATCAAGGATCCACAGGGCGATGGAACACCTCTGGAATGTAATGAGGGTGTGGACACGACCATAGTAATCACGATCAATCCGACACCTCGACTAAGTGTGAATATCCCTGAGGCGATCTATTGTGATAGTTCACAGGTGAGCTTTACAGTGACAGATGGATTGGTTTCATCGACAGGGTCGAGGGTTTATAGTGTTACCAGGGTATACAATGACCTGGCAGTTCATATAGAGAATGAGAGTCCGGGTTTGGATGACAACCAGGCTTATGGCACAGCCTTGACAGATGATATCAGGAACCTGACCACCCAGGTACAGACGGTAAGTT
>JAOZUK010000825.1 GCA_029938715.1 Bacteroidales bacterium
CCCGTGGTGGCCTATGACTCGGATATCGGTTTTAAATACGGGGCTCTGGTGAACCTTTACTGGTATGGGGATGGTTCAAGATATCCGCAATATGATCATTCCGTCTACGTGGAGTGGAGCCGGACAACCAAAGGGAATGGGATCAATCAGATCACCTATGAAAGCGACAAATTGTTGCCGGGAATCAGGTCCCTTTTTGAGGCCAGCTACCTCACTGAAAAGGCCCTTGATTTTTATGGATTTAATGGCTATCAGGCGGTGTATGACCTGGACTTTGAGAAGGAGGGATATGATTCAGAGGGGTATGCCAACAGGCTATATTACAGGCATTCGAGGGAGTTGTTAAGACTAAAGGCCGACTTTCAGGGAAATATCACTGATCATAGATTTCGCTGGCTGGGTGGGATAGCCTACTATGGGAACACCATTGATTCGGTGGATATTGATGGTTTAAACGAAGGCAAGGATGAGGATCTGCTTTCGTATAACTCCCTCTATGGAAACTATGTGGAATGGGGAATGATTAAAGGTGACCAGGCCAAGGGTGGAAACCATACGATCCTTAAGGGGGGGCTTATCTATGACACCAGAGATAATGAACCCAATCCCTTCACAGGAGTCTGGTCTGAAATGCAGCTGCACTATGCTCCCTCATTTATGAGCAATACCGATTATGGCTATTTACGTCTGATTCTTACTCATAGGCAATACTTTACACTGATTCCCGAATGGATGAACCTGGCCTACAGGGTATCTTACCAGGGCAAGATTGCAGGAGAAATGCCTTTTTACATGATGCCATTTATGTTCCAGACTGCTCCCAAACTCACCAGGGATGGATTGGGTGGATCAAAAACGGTTCGAGGAGTCAGGCGCAACCGGATCGTTGGGGATGGATTTGCCTTTGGGAACTTTGAGTTGAGAGGTAAAATCCTAAGGACCACCCTGTTCAACCAGAATTTCTATATATCTCTTTCTGCATTTGCTGATGCCGGAATGGTAGTCCAGAAATATAATTTTGATTCTTCGGGAATGCCTGATGAATTGCCTGCTGACCTGCCGGATCAGATCATTGATCTGGAAGCCAAAGAGGTTCCTCACTTAGGTTTTGGCGGAGGGATTCACTTTGCGCTGAATCAAAATTTTATACTCACCGTTGATTATGGAATGGCAGCAAAAAAAGAAGACGGGGATACAGGATTATACATCAACCTGAATTACCT
>JAOZUK010000303.1 GCA_029938715.1 Bacteroidales bacterium
TATGGCGGAATAAGGTCCGAAGCCTGGTGGTAATCATTTCGGTGACCATTGGCATCTTCGGTGGAATATTTGCCGTGGCGGTGATGAATGGAGCCATTGAACAGAGGGTGGACGCAGCACTTAATGAGGAGATCGCGCACATCCACATTAATCATTCCAATTTAAGGGATAATTATGATATACAACTTTTCATTCCCGACCTGGAGCAGGTTTTGGAAACTGTAAACGCCACCCCGGGAGTGAAATCAGTTACCTCCCGCACAATAATTACAGGGATGGCTAACACAGCTGCCAAAAGTGCGGGTGTGCAGATATTGGGAATCGATCCCGAAACAGAAAAAAAGGTGCTCAAGCTATATGAAACCACCCTGCCGGGAACAGGCAGTTTTT
Organism: Bacteroidales bacterium; assembly: GCA_029938715.1. Lineage (GTDB taxonomy): Bacteria > Bacteroidota > Bacteroidia > Bacteroidales. The sequence continues at coordinate 391 of JAOZUK010000303.1, forward strand.
TTGAAACAGAGAGCAGGCACCTCCTGGCCTATATTGGTCAGGACCTGGCCAAGGAGCTGAACATTATCCGTTATATGATCAATGATGCAGTTATTGATTCTTTGAAGAAGAGAGAGCTTCCCGAGGAGATTCTGATTAAACTGGCTCCCTACAAGGGACAGCGATTTAAGAGTGAAAAATCCTTTAAAAAGGAGATGAAAAGCATTCTCACCCTGAAGGAGCAGCATGCATATGCCGTTAAAATTGCAAAAGAGGCATGGTCTTTCAGGCAGCGGTCAAAAATGACCCTTACCTTTATTGACAAAAATCAGGTACAGACCGGGGCCGTCTTTCGAATTGCAGGCATCTACGACATCAAAAACAATATGTTTGAGATGAGCCAGGTGCTGGTCAAGAACGAGGATTTGATGGAGCTCACCGGAATGACCTCAAAGGAGATGCATCAACTTGTGATCTCCCTGGAGGATACGGAGATGACTGAAGAGGTGACTGCGTCGCTAAAGAGTGCCTTACCTGAACTGGAAATCATGCACTGGAAAGAGATCCAGCCCGACCTGGCCATGATGACCGATATGATCCAGAAATTCTATGGTGTTTTTATGGTCATCATCCTGGCAGCGCTGGCCTTTGGAATTGTAAATACCATGTTGATGGTGGTGCTGGAGCGTACCAAGGAGCTGGGTATGCTTACGGCCATTGGCATGAATAAGAAACGGGTATTTAGCATGATCATGCTGGAGTCTGTCTTTCTTTCCATAGTGGGAGGTGCTGTGGGCATGGCGGTCAGTAAATTCATGATTACATTAACAGCCAGAAACGGCATCAACCTGGCGGGCTATGAAGAAGGTTTTGAAGCCATGGGCTTTTCGGCCCACATCTACCCGGTCATCTCCACCTCCTTTTTTGTCACCGTAACTATCCTGATTATTGTTACCGGGATTTTGTCGTCCATCTACCCGGCCCTGAAAGCACTCAAGCTGGATCCGTCAGAAGCACTAAGAACTGAATAAAAAAATAAGATATGAAAGTATTAGAAATTAAGAACGTACATAAAATATACAACAGCTCAGAAGTGAAGGTACATGCTGTAAATGACATCTCTCTGGATTTCGAAAAGGGCGAGTTTGCTGCCATCGTGGGACCCTCCGGATCGGGAAAAACCACACTGCTCAATTTGATCGGCGGACTGGATACACCCACCAGCGGGGAGATTATGGTAGATCATACCAATCTTGCCGAACTCAAGTCCTCAGCACTCATCGACTTCCGGATGAGAAACATCGGGTTTGTATTCCAATCCTATAACCTGATTCCGGTGCTCACCGCCAAAGAGAACGTTGAATTCATCATGAGCCTTCAAAAATGGAAAAGGGAGGATCGGGATGCACGTACGTTTGAATTACTCAAGGCAGTGGGACTTGAGGATAGGGTAAATAGCCGGCCTTCCAAGCTATCGGGCGGCCAGCAGCAGCGGGTGGCTGTGGCCAGGGCACTGGCTTCCAAACCCAAGTTCGTCCTGGCCGATGAACCCACCGCCAACCTGGACTCCAAATCCACCGAAACCCTTCTGGATATCATGGACCAACTTAACAAAGAGGAGGGAATCACATTTATCTTTTCCACTCATGATGCCAGGGTGGTGAAAAAAGCCAGACGAGTAATCACCATAGAGGACGGGAAAGTGGTCTCCGATGAGCGAAAAAACTAGCCTGTTCGTGTTAAAACGATTACAGTATTTTCTGATCCTCTCTATCCTGGCCACAGGTACTGCTTATGGCCAGGAGAAGATCACCATGGATGGGTACATCTCCAATACATTTTCACTATATGGCATCGAGGACCAGTCCCTCTGGGAGAACAGCTTTATGGACAGATTCAACTTTATGGTCTATCCCACCCATTGGCTTACGGGTACCGTTCAGTTCAGAAGCAGAATTATTACAGGGAATACACTAAAGAAAATTCCTGGCTATTCAGATGGGCTCGGGATGGACCCTGGATATATGAACATGACCCTGTTAGCCGATGGTAACCTGGGAGACAACACGGGTTTTGCGCTTACCACAACCATTGACAGGTTGTGGTTGCAGTTAACTTTTGGTAACCTGGAAATCATAGCTGGCCGGCAACGGATCAACTGGGGACAAACCCTGGTGTGGAATCCCAATGATATCTTTAACAGTTACTCCTATTTTGATGTGGACTATCCCGAACGACCGGGAAGTGATGCAGTGCGTCTTCAGTATTACACCGGGAATGCTTCCACCATCGAACTTGTGGCTAAAATTGACAGTTCAAACCGGGTCACAACTGCTGGCTATTTCCGGTTCAACACCCTTGGATTTGACATCCAAATGCTGGGTGGGGTATACCAGGAGGAGGACCTTATTCTTGGTACAGGTTGGAGTGGTAACCTTGGGCCTACTGCATTTCGGGGTGAGTTGTCCTACTTTCGGGACCTGAGTCAATTTACCGATACCACAGGCTACCTCATGGCCTCAACAGGATTCGATTACACCTTCTCTAATTCGCTTATGATCCAGGTAGAAGGGTTATACTCTGCACTTGCTAAAGAGATGGATATGAATAGTTTCCTTATGTTCTACGGCGGAAATCTTGATGTAAAAACCCTTGGATTTACACCGTGGACCTTCTTTTTAAATGTCTCCTATCCACTTACACCTCTACTTACAGGTAGCTTTGCTTCCATATGGTATCCCCAATGGGATGGATACTTCCTGGGCCCCTCCCTGGATCTCTCCATAAAAAGCAACATGGCCCTCTCATTGATCTTACAGCACTTCTCTGCTAAGTTTGAAAACTCATCAGGGAGCCCAATAAGAAGTAACAATACATTTGGATTTCTACGTTTCAAATGGAATTTTTAGTGTTTAGCACCTTCTTTTCTTGAATTTACCAAATTGTTAACAACTCTCTCTCATCTCCATGGATTTTTGCTGTTAATTAGTTGTAATCAACATGTTAGCAAAATACAAGGATCATGGAGAAGCAGGAACCAGTAACCATATTCCCAATTACAAAGCAACCCGAATACCACTGGAACAACAGGGTAGTGCTTATCACTGAAGACGAGGAGGTGAATTTCTTCTATCTGAAAACACTACTCAAAAAAACTGAAGCCCGTATTTTACGCGCAAAAAACGGTAAAGAGGCTGTAGATATTATTGCTGAGTACGATGGAGGTATCGACCTGATACTAATGGATATTAACATGCCTGTGATGGATGGTTACGAAGCCATGCGTATCATAAAATCAAAGCATCCCGATCTGCCTATTATAGCCCAAACTGCCTACACCCTGAATAATGACCGACATAAATGTCTGAAAGCAGGATTCAATGATTATATTGCTAAACCCATTAACAAAGTGGCGCTTTTCAGAATGGTCGATGCTAATCTTTCATGAGGGCAGTTATTCAGAAAGTATCAGAAGCACATATCACCATCAATCGGGACACCCAAAAGCAGATTGGGGCTGGATTGGTAGTGTTACTTGGAATTGAATCCTCCGACGGACCTGATGATATCGAATGGTTAAGTGGGAAAATAAGCCGGTTGAGGGTCTTCAATGACGCCGGCGGAGTCATGAACCTGTCGGTAATAGATGTAAACGGATCAGTGATGATTGTCAGTCAGTTTACCCTCCATGCCAGCACCAGGAAAGGGAACAGGCCCTCCTACATCAAAGCAGCTTTACCCGAAATTGCTATTCCGCTTTATGAAAAATTCATCGAAAAAATGGAGATGGACCTTTCCAAACCGGTTGTAACGGGCAAATTTGGAGCATATATGCAGATTGGGCTTACCAACGACGGACCAGTAACCATTCTTATGGATACAAAAAACAGGGAATAATCCAGAAAAAAACCTCCAGGGATTTTGACCGTCATCAACAAAATGATAAATTGA
>JAOZUK010000304.1 GCA_029938715.1 Bacteroidales bacterium
AAGTATCTACACGCCCCTTCTACACCCGATTTATTTTGTCCTTAGTGTCGACAACGTATCCGTCCTACCAACCACATCTTTTAAGACAGACTCGGAGTGCGTAGATTTGGTGCATGAGAAAAACACAAATACCTAACAAAGGGAGTAAGCAGTCACAAAAATTATCTTGTAAATATCGTGATATAGATAATGCCACGGTTCTGTATCATGAAAGGAAGTACCTTGAGTCACGCACTTGGGATGAATCTGCGGAAAATGTCACTGACTTTATTCCGGTACAAGTCCAGCCAGAACCTAAAAAGGAAAAAGAGAGCATTCCCCTGGAGCTGCAAATTGTTTTTCCTAACGGGATACAAATAATATGTCCCGAGAGTGTCCATCCCTCAATTCTGAAGTTGCTCCTAAACTCTTTGCCATGTTTGCCTTGACAACTGAAAACACGTACCATCTTTACAGCCATCCCACGGACATGAGAATGAGCTTTGACGCGTTATCCGGCCTGGTGCGCAATAATCTCGGGAACAATCCCATTAGTGGGGAGGTATTCATTTTCATTAACAAGCGTCGTGATAAGATCAAGCTGTTGCACTGGCAGGGGGCCGGATATTTACTTTATTACAAGCGTTTGGAAAAGGGGACCTTTGAACTTCCCAGGTATGATGCTTCAGTAGGGAGCATCACATTGAGTTATTCTCAACTGGTCATGATTATAGAAGGATTATCCATCAAAAACCTTCACAAGCGAAGCCGCTATACTCCTCATGCAGCCCCTGTAAATCAAGGGTGACGAGCAATTTTTCCGTGCTGTTTTTATAAAGATTTTGACACTCTTTTTGTGAACAATTATCCTTGCTTTTTCTTCGCTAATTGGCTGTGTTTCTATAGTTTTGACACATGTCAAAGGCACTGGAAAATATGACTAAAGAGCAGCTTCAAGCATTGGTTTTGGAGCAGCATCAGAAGATCCAGGTTGCAAAGAAAAAGGTCCAGGCTACAGAGCAGGAGAATGATCAACTTGAGAAGCAAATCCAGGCTACAGAGCAGGAGAATGATCAACTTGAGAAGCAAATCCAGGCTACAGAGCAGGAGGTGCTAGCTGCACAGGAGAAGATCCAGATTACAGAAAAGAAAGTCCAGGTCATCTCAGATGAGAAAGAAGCACTGCTGAAGAAGTTCCAGGATATGCTGGAGAAGTTCAGTTCGATGAAGTTCGAACTTTCCCAACTGAGGCGTTTGATTTATGGCTCAAAACGTGAGCGTTTTGTATCGGGGACTGAGGATGGTCAGATGAGCCTGCCCTTTGATGTCGAGACTGGATCCCAGGAAGAAAACAGTGAGGCTACTACTGAAGAAGTCTCTTCCTTCCAGCGTCGTAAAAGAAAGAACCATCCCGGTCGCCTGGCCCTTCCGGATCATCTTCCTGTGGAGGAGATTATCATAGAGCCTGAGGAAGATGTTACAGGGCTGAAGTGTATTGGCCATGAGATCACCGATGAGCTGGAATACCAACAGGCTATCCTGAAGATCAACCGCTTCAAGCGGCCCAAGTATGCCAAGGAGGATAACGAGGGTGTGATCTGTGGTGATCTGCCATCACGACCGATAGATAAAGGCATCGCCGGTCCTGGCCTACTGTCTCAGATTCTTGTCAGCAAATATGTCTACCATCTTCCGCTCTACCGGCAGGCTCAACGATTTAAGACCGAACACCAGATCGATATCCCCCGCTCAACGATGGGAGGCTGGCAAAGCTCGATAGCTAATCTGATCCAGCCCTTGTACGAAGTACAAAAGCGACAGGTCCTCGGCCAGGGATATCTTCAGGTGGATGAAACACCGATCCAGGTGCTGGATCCAAAGAAGAAAGGAAAGACCCACCGGGGATACTACTGGGTGGTGCGACCTGAAAAGTCGCTGAATATAATTGCATCAGCATGACGTGTTCATGCGAGGATGCCCGCAATGCTACTTGCGGTAGCCTACCCCGGCATGCGTCACGGGTAACTGTGGGGTGTGAAGCCCGGGGGACAATGCACCGAATAATCCGTGAGGATTGCTCCAATGTACACTGTAAGGTGAGAAGGAGTACTGAAAGTACCATTCAGTATAGGGCTAGGCTGACTGACATGGTTAAATTAATTGAACCGCTTAAACGCATCGTCAAGTATGTAGGAGCCAAATGGTTACTGACAGGCTTCAGCCAAATAGGCGCTCACGTGAGACAGATCAGTACCCATGGATCTGCGTAGCTAAACAACACGTGCGGTGTAATTGCGGAACCTAAATCAGTCGTGTTATATCAGCGGAACAGGGAAACCCCGTTGTTGGCCCAATAAGGGCAAGGCAACCGTAAGGAAGCCCCATCATCAGCGGGTGAAGGAGGAGACAGAAAGCAAATGGTTGTTTGTAATGAACAACATAGAAGCTGAGAAGATCGCTTCACGGTGAAAACCGGCTGACTTGTCTCTGATCATTACTGGCAGTTAAACTTGACGAACTTTACATTTAAAGAGCAAGCAAATGATCGCAGATGAAAATCATGTGAATGCGGCCCTTACACAGCCGATACAATGGGAGTCCATTAAGTGGGGTCATTGTGAGGCTGTGGTCAAAAAGCTTCAAGTCAGAATCGCCAAGGCGACACGGAACGGCAACTATCACAAGGCAAAATCCTTGCAATGGTTGCTGACACACTCTTACTCTGCAAAATGTTTGGCAGTAAGAAAAGTTATGCTGAACAAAGGTAAAAACACCCCAGGTGTTGATGGACATATCATCACTACAAATAAGGGGAAAGGTGAACTTGTTAATTGTTTGAAAAGAAGAGGTTATCGTGCCAAACCCTTGCGAAGGGTCCACATCTTAAAGGCAGATGGAAAATCAAAAAGGCCATTAGGTATCCCCACCATAAAGGATCGGTCTATGCAAGCGTTATATTCCCTGGCAGTGACTCCGGTTGCGGAAGCTACTGCAGACGGGAACAGCTATGGCTTTAGGCCGAAAAGATCCTGTGCCGATGCAATAGAACAATGTTTTAAGGTATTAGCATCAAGGGTTGATCCTCAATGGATATTGGAAGCGGATATTAAAGGTTGCTTCGATAACATCAGTCATGAATGGATGTTGAAACACATCTTAATGGATAAATGGATCCTGAAACAATGGTTACGGGCAGGTTACATCGAAACCGGAAAGCTATTCCCTACAGAATCTGGGTCTCCTCAGGGCGGGTTAATTTCTCCCGTTCTATCGAACCTTGTTCTGGACGGAATAGAAGCGTTGCTAAAGGAAAAATTTGGTAAAAGGCCCATAGGTATTAACTTGATCCGTTATGCGGACGATTTTATCATCACCGCTAAGACCAAGGAATGCCTTGAACAACAGGTCAAACCATTGCTGATAGAATTTTTGGAAGAACGTGGTTTACAGCTCTCATTGAAGAAGACTAGAATCACACACATCACAGACGGATTTAATTTTCTTGGACAGAATGTTCGCAAATATCCTAATGGCAGAAACAGGTATAAACTCCTGATTAAACCATCCAAGGATAATATAAAAACATTCATGACCAAAATCAGGAAATTGATCCGTAAAAGCCGGGGATTAGATCAAGTTACGCTCATAAAAATCCTCAATTCGAAGATTAGGGGATGGGCTAACTACCATCGGTTTGTGGTGTCCAAGGAAATATTCAGTAGAATGGATTATGAGATCTGGGCGGCTTTATGGAAATGGTCTAAATGGAGACATCCGAAAAAGTCAGCAGGCTGGATACTGAATAGGTACTATCAACGACAGAATCTTAAAAACTTCTGCTTCAGCGGACTGGAGAAGCTTGATAATGGTCAGATAAATAGGCATACACTCACATTGATGAGTGATATTCCTATACGCCGACACATAAAAATCAGGTTAACAGCCAATCCGTTTGATTCCGAATTTGATGCATACTTCGAACGGCGGAAAAGTGCGTGGATGAAAAGAAACAGCAAAGGTAGAGGCATTGCATACCGGATGATTAAGAACCAGCATGGGACTTGTGCTCACTGCAGGAAAGCAATCACCATGTATGACAACTGGCAATTACATTTGTTGACTCGTGCATCCAAGGGTGGATCGTACCGTTCGGGTAACCTCGGTATATTTCATGACAAGTGCCACCGAGAAGTTTTTACTTCATGTTCAGCAGGATCCGGTACCGGTCATACCAACAAAGTATGATTTGCTAATGATCTGAGCTGTATGACGCGAAAGTGTCACGTACAGTTCTTCGGGGGGAAGGGGACAGTAATGTCCCCGACCTACCCTACTAC
>JAOZUK010000021.1:0-2757 GCA_029938715.1 Bacteroidales bacterium
CTGAATCTGCAGAAGGTAAAAATCAAGAAGGTTAGGGCCATCACCACAGCTCCATATAGAACCGGTCTGGTTATTGTAAAAGTTGAAACGGATCAGCCAGGGCTTTACGGTATAGGTTGTGCCACTTTTACGCAACGAATCTCACCGGTTGTAGCAGCCATAAACGATTTCCTGGATCCGTTTTGCAGGGATAAGGATGCCACTCAAATCGAAGACATATGGCAGACGGCCTATGTAAGCTCTTATTGGCGGAATGGTCCGGTGCTGAACAATGCACTCAGTGGACTGGACCAGGCCCTGTGGGATATCAAAGGAAAGATGGCAGGGATGCCTGTTTACCAGTTGCTTGGAGGTAAGGCTCGTTTCGCTGTCGATTGTTACACCCACGCTTCGGGTCCTACACCGGGTAAGGTTATGGACCATGTGGAGGAACTCAGGGAGATGGGATTCCGAAACATCAGAATTCAGCTGGGAGGATATGGATCCACCCACCTGTCAAAGGAACCCGATTATAAAAGATATGGTTACGGGAAAGAGACGGATAACACCCTGAATGCCCAGGCATACAAAAATGGAGTGATTGAAATATTTAAAAGGGCCCGGAAAAGATTCGGGGATGAGATCGAATTTCTGCATGACATGCATGAACGACTCGAACCCATGGACGCCATTGATATGATTAAAAGGCTGGAGGAGTATCGCCCTTATTTTATTGAGGATCCTTTTTCACCTGAGAACATGCGCTGGTTCCCCAAGCTGCGGCAACAATGTGCCGTACCCATCGCCATGGGCGAATTGATGAATAATCCCCATGAGTGGGTGGATCCCATTGCTAATCGCTGGTACGATTTTATTCGCAGTCATATCTCCCAGATTGGGGGTATCACTCCTGCAATGAAGGTAGCGCGACTTGGAGAGTGGTTTAATGTGAGAACGGCCTGGCACGGTCCGGGCGATACATCGCCGGTGGGCCATGCAGCCAATGCACATATTGACCTGGCCATTTGGAATTTTGGTGTTCAGGAAAGCCAGCATTGGAGAGAGGAAGTATTTGAAGTTTTCCCAGGCACACCAACGGTCAAAGATGGTTACATGTTTGTCAACGAGGCCCCTGGCCTTGGGATTGATATTGACGAAGAAAAGGCTGCCAAGTATCCCCTGCGGGATTATAACTATAATTGGACCCAGGTCCGAAAGCCGGATGGCACACCTGTAAGGCCTTAATGTTTCATGAAGGAAAGATTAGGTAAAATCAATACCTGGATGAAAAATTATAAATTATCCGCCAAATTGCTATTTATAGTGACGGGGATAATTTCCACCCTCTGGTTCTTAATCAGGGTCATTCCTAAGCCTTCCCGTGCAAGCTATCCCTGTATGAGGATCGCGGCACCCGTAATGTCAGGATTTGTGGTTTACCTGCTTTCTCTGGGAGGGCTTGCCTTGATACTCCGTAAAGCAAGGCAGCATTTTTTGCGTGCCAGGTATATGAAAGCAGGATTTCTGGTGATTGCCGCTATCATGGTCATGGCTGTTTTTATGGAGCGGAATTCTACTGAAACTTCTGGTATGGGACTGGAGAAAGCAGGTCCTGATGACGGTCCCAATCAACCCATGGGCAAGGGAATGGGAATTCATCCTGGACGCGTGGTCTGGGTTTGGGATCCCAAAGCAACCAACACTGATTGTATCAATGTTTTTGACTTCTATAAACCCGAAAATACAAACCAGGGTATTGTGAACAGGATGGTTGTGGATGGAATCAGAAGCCTGGGTGGCAATACAAATTTATCTGAATCATGGGATGCCATTTTCCGTTCTTTCAATTACAAAAAGAGTGGGAATGACAGAGCTTATTCCAGGGGCGAAAAGATTTTTATAAAAATTAATCAGGGTACAGCCATTCACATGTTGAGGAAGATAAATGAGAAAAGCGGATTCGATGTTCCAAAAAAGCTCCTCGAAAGCAGGGGTGCAAAGACGGGGCAATACGGAACCTGTGAAACCTTTCCCAGCGTTGCACTGGAGATCTTACGCGAACTGGTTTACGTGGTTGGAGTTGATGAAAAGGATATTGCCATTGGCGATCCCATTGCTCACATTTATGAATACAATTATGAAGCGTGGTCCAGTGAATTCCCGGATGTGGTTTATGTGGATAAATTATCCGCACTTTATGGAAGAACCCTGATCAGTCCAACTGCAGAAGACCTGGTTTATTATTCTGATAAAACCCAGAGTGATAAATTATATGATGTCATTGAGAATGCTGATTACCTGATAAATTTGGCCAATCTTAAACCACACTGCGCTGCAGGGGTTTCACTGACAGCCAAAAATCATTTTGGATCTCATGCCCGGAGAACGGCTTCTCACATGCATTATTCTCTCATAGCACCTTTTTCGGTGGGAAATCCGACCAATGGTGGTTACCATAAATACCGGGTGCAGGTCGATCTGATGGGTAGTAAATACCTCGGCCAGAATACACTGCTTTATGTGGTTGACGGATTGTATGGCGGCGGATCGATTGAGACAAAAGTACCGGTTAAATATTTTATGCCCCCTTTTAACAACGACTGGAGCAATTCTATTTTTATGTCGCAGGACCAGGTTGCTCTGGAATCGGTTTGTTATGACTTTTTACGTACCGAATGGAACGGTACCTATAAGCACAGTCCGGCCAATAGTAGTTTTGAATCTATGGTGAATGCGAATGGTGTGGATGACTATCTTCATCAGGCAGCCGATCTGTCC
>JAOZUK010000021.1:2857-43813 GCA_029938715.1 Bacteroidales bacterium
TCTGAATTCGGAAAGGAATTGTGGCTGGCCTCTCCGCTGGGGGCCACCGTTGCGTCCATACCTGTTGATGGTAGATCTGGGGCTACAACGTATTATTCAGATAATTCAGCCATTATCAGTGAGAATGTTTTATCCGTAGCCGTGGGCAAAGGTTCATTGCGATGGTTCGGGACGGACAAAGGGATATCAGCTTTCCAACACGATACATGGCTCACACCTGCATATCAAAGAAAATATCCTGAATACATGTTCCAGGACTTTCCAATTACCGCTATGGCAACCAGCCCTGGTGGTGATTCACTCTATGTGGCAACAAAAGGAGCAGGAGTTTCCAGGATTTATCGCAATGACGTGGATGCCATATCAGGAGCTTCCGAATATGCACGATGGGGTCCCATTCAAATACCCTCAGACAATATAAATTGTATATGTATCGCGCCTGACGGGACACAATGGTTTGGTACCGATAGGGGAGTGGCCAGGCATATAGGCAATGAGACCCTGGATAACTGGTTCTCTCTGAGGCATAGGGATGGATTGGTCGACAACTTTGTTCAGTCCATTGCCATCGATCATCAGGGGAGAGTCTGGATCGGAACAAAAGGGGGTGTAAGCATTTTTGAGAATAATTCTCTGAGATCGATAACCAAAGATGATGGATTAACCAGTAACAATGTATTGTGTATTTCGGTGGATAAGGAAGGTGTTGTATGGCTGGGGACCGAGGCAGGTGTAACAAGTTATAGTGAAGGTGAAATCACAAAATACACTCAATAAAATGAATAATCCTATAGAAAAAACACTCTCAATAAAACGTTGGTATCGACTGATACCTATCGCTTTTATTACCTATAGTCTTGCTTATCTGGATCGTGCAAATTATGGATTCGCTGCGGCAGGCGGAATGGCTAAAGATCTGGATATTTCAGCAGCTACCTCCTCTTTGTTGGGGTCGCTGTTCTTTTTGGGATATTTCTTCTTTCAAATTCCCGGCGCCCTGTATGCTGATAAAAAAAGTGCCAAGAAATTAATTTTCTGGTCTTTGATTCTATGGGGATTTCTTGCCATGGCTACTGGTATGGTCAGTAATGTAAATGGATTAATTGTCATTAGATTTAGTCTGGGTGTGGTGGAGAGTGCAGTAATGCCCTCCATGCTTGTGTTCCTGAGCAAGTGGTTTACAAAAGCTGAACGTTCAAGGGCCAATACTTTTTTGATTCTTGGCAATCCTGCAACCATATTATGGATGTCTATTTTGTCTGGCTATTTAATAGATTCGGTGGGTTGGCGCTGGATGTTTATTCTGGAAGGGTTCCCAGCCATAATCTGGGCATTTTTGTGGTGGCGATTGGTTGTGGACAGGCCAAAAGATGCCAGTTGGTTAACAAATAGAGAAAAGGATGATCTACAGGCACAACTGGATATTGAGCAAAAGGGGATAAAGCCGGTTAAGAATTACGGTGTGGCATTTAGATCCAAAGTGGTGATCATGTTGTGTTTTCAATATGCTTTATGGTGTATTGGTGTATACGGATTTGTTATGTGGCTTCCCTCCATAATTAATGCAGCTCCCGACGCCAATATAGTAACTACCGGGTGGTTAGCCTCTGTTCCCTATGTACTTGCTATTATTGGTATGTTAGTTGCGTCGTATTTCTCCGATAAAACATTAAACAGAAAATTATTTATCTGGCCATTTCTGTTGGTGGGATCTCTGGCATTTTACGGTTCATATTTGCTGGGTAACAGTAACTTCTGGTTATCTTTTGTATTGCTGGTTATTGCAGGAGGCGCCATGTACGCTCCATATGGGCCATTCTTTGCGGTGATCACTGAAGTTTTACCGCGGAATGTATCAGCTGGTGCAATTGCATTGATCAATAGCATGGGTGCTCTGGGATCGTTTGTGGGTGCTTACATCGTGGGCTATTTAAATGGAACTACAGGTGGCTTTGGAGCCTCCTATATATTTATGGCAGGTTCCCTTTTTTTATCAGCAATTCTAACGATGGTTGCCATAAAAAGCAACAAAGGCTGACGGCGCTCCTGCATTTAAGTATTAATTAATCAATTATTAAGCTTGGGAGATTAAATTTAAAGATGCGTCAATTCAGTATACTAAGGCAGTTGATAAGTATATTTTTTCTCATCTTAACTCTGGTATGCCTCACAGCATGCATACCCTCCGTGGAAGACGGAGAGGGGAAGCAAAAACCCAATGTATTAATCATTCTTACCGATGACCTGGGCTACGGGGATATCTCCTGTTATGGACAAAGAGGTTATGAAACGCCAAACATCGATTATCTGGCCAAAAATGGGGTGAGCTGTTCAGACTTCTATGTACCCACGCCCTATTGTGCACCCAGCAGGGAGACGCTACTTACAGGGAGGTTCCCTCTCCGGCATGGATTGATTAGAAACCCCACCCCCGATGCGGGGATTAATGATGTGGGCATCTTACCTGGAGAGATCACACTTGGGGAGGTTCTTCAAGAAGCCGGTTATAAAACAAAATGCATCGGGAAGTGGCACATGGGACACACTGAAGAGTTCTTTCCTGTAAAACATGGATTCGATGAATACTTTGGGATTCTCTATTCCAATGATATGAGACCAGTACAGCTGGTGGAAAATATGGACACACTTGAATATCCTGTGGATCAAAATTTTCTAACGAAAAGATATACAGATCAGGCCATTGATTTTATAGAGCGAAATAAGAACAATTCTTTCTTTCTTCATCTGTGCCACGCCATGCCCCATAAACCCCTTGGTGTCAGGGATGAATTTTATACTCCGGATACCCCGGACGACCTCTATGCAGATGTGATCCGGGAGCTTGACTGGTCCACAGGTGAAATAATCAAGACCTTAAATGAGTTTGAAATCCTGGATAACACCATCGTCATTTTCATGTCGGATAACGGCCCCTGGTACGGGGGGAGCACAGGCGGATTAAAGGGGATGAAAGCCACCACCTGGGAAGGAGGAATCAGGGTGCCATTTATCGTCCATTATCAAAAGGAGTTTGCAGCCAATACCAGTGTGAGTATACCCTGCTGGTCGCCCGATATCTATCCAACGCTACTGGCATTAACCGGGGTAGAACCATCAAAAGAGAATTTACTGGACGGAGAGGATATCAGCGAAATATTGAAAGGAAATCAAACAGAACATGCGCCTGTCTTTAGTTTGCATAACGAACACATTATGTCTGTAAGGAAGGGAGACTGGAAGTTGTTTGTCAGAAAACCAAGAGCTTACAGGGAGGTGGATCTGAGTACCTGGACCGACAGGCGTGCTGCAGATGGTACAACCATCCTGGCCAGGATGGAAGGGCAGGCCACACCGGCACAATATCCAGGTATCATCCCGGAAAATCCCGCAAATGACATCCAACTATTTAATCTGAGAGCTGATCCCACCGAATCATCGGACCTGTCCGGCGAAAACCCCGATAAGGTGGAGGAACTACTGAAGGAATACAATAAATTCACTAACTCACTAACTCACTAACTCACTAACTCACTAACTCACTAACTCACTAACTCACTAACTCACTAACCTATTAACCATTAACATATCATATCATGAGAAAAATGATCACATTGTTACTGCTCACCTCCGTTCTGACCGGATTTTCACAGGAGGCAAAGAAAAAGGAACCCATGTTCCCTTCTTACAAAGGACTGATTATGTCTGGTTACCAGGGTTGGTTCCGGGCCGATGGAGATGAGGCAAACCAGGGCTGGGGCCACTTTGGCAGGCGTGGAGAATTCGATGTGGAAAATAACACCATTGACATCTGGCCCGATGTAAGCGAATACGAAAAGACGTATGCGACCAGTTTCAAACATGCCGATGGGACCCCGGCCAGGGTATTTAGTTCACTGGATGAAAGTACCACCGATCTGCATTTTAAATGGATGAAAGAGTATGGTGTGGATGGGGTATTTATGCAGCGCTTCTATGGGGTCACAAGGGGTGGCGACCGCCGCAAGCATTCGGACCAGATTCTGAATAACGCCTTTAAGGCTTCCCAAAAGTACGATCGGGCCATTGCTGTGATGTATGATCTTTCAGGTTTACAACCCGGAAAGGATGACTGTTCCACGGTCATCGAGGACTGGAAGCACCTGGTTGATGATCTGAAGGTGAAGGATTATGGAGATAAGCAAACCTACCTGCACCACAGGGGCAAACCTCTGGTGACCATCTGGGGAGTGGGATTTCCTGATCGTTCTTACAATATCAGGGACATTGGGTTGAACCGCCTGATCGACTTTTTGAAAAATGATCCGGTCTATGGGGGGTGCTCAGTGATGTTGGGTGTTCCCACCTACTTCCGTGAATTGAACAAGGATTGTCTTCCCGATCCCTACCTGCACGAATTAATCGAGTCGGCCGACATTGTGCTGCCTTGGATGGTTCAACGCTTCACCCCACTGGTCCACTTTCCCATGGGCCATCTCCGGGACCATATCATGGCCGATATCAAGTGGGCTCAGGAGCGCGGAGTAGACTATGCCCCCATAGCCTGTCCGGGTTTCAGCTGGAAGAACATGAGAAAAAATGATCCTTCCATCGTATATGATGCGATTCCCCGCATGGGAGGTAACTTCCTCTGGGACCAATTGGTAACCATGATCAATGCAGGGTCTGAGATGATCTATGTGGCCATGTTCGATGAGATCGATGAAGGTACAGCGATTTTCAAGGTTTCCGACAACCCACCCAACAGCGATGGAGCCCATTTTATCGACAACGACGGGATGCCTTCTGACCAGTACCTGTGGATAACCGGACAGGGAGCAAAGATGCTGAGAAAAGAGATTCCTGTAATTAAAAAGATGCCCGAAAGATGAGACATTATTGGATTGTATTGGGATTGGTGATCTCCCTGTCTGGCTGTACAGGACAGAATGAGAAATCAGGAGGTGCTTCGGAGCTCACTGACAAGAATCTATTGTTTATTGTGGTAGATGATCTGACCAAAACGCTGGGTTGCTATGACCATCCGGTGGTAAAAACCCCTAACATAGATCATTTAGCCGAAATGGGGATACAGTTTAATCATGCCTACTGTAATTTTGCAGTATGTAATCCCAGCCGCTCCTCATTTTTAACCGGGATGACTCCTGAAACTACTACCATACAGGACAACCGGGTGGCACTTCAATCGGTCATTGGCGATTGGGTAAGCCTGCCAGCTCTCTTTAAGCAGAATGGCTTTTATACCATGAGTCTGGGTAAAATCTTTCACGGAAGGGATCCTAAACACAACGATATGAAGGGTTGGGATGAGCTTTACGGCTATAGAGCAACCGAAACAGGTAAAAAGGGAGAGGGAAGGAATCTCACAGACGGAGTATTGAAATGGTGTCACTGGCTGGCTGCTGAAGGGGATGATGAGGATCAGGCAGACGGACAGATAGCCAAAAAGGCAGTGGAGTTTATCAAGTCCGATCATGAGCAACCCTTCTTCCTGGCTGTTGGATTTCACAAACCACACGATCCCTTTATAGCACCCAAAAAGTACTTTGATATGTACCCCCTTGAGG
The DNA here is from genome assembly GCA_029938715.1 of Bacteroidales bacterium. Lineage (GTDB taxonomy): Bacteria > Bacteroidota > Bacteroidia > Bacteroidales. The sequence goes on from JAOZUK010000021.1 coordinate 8,422, forward strand.
AGTGCAATCCCCCCATTTTACCCGATGGATGGGAGCCTCCCTACGGTTTTACCCTTCCTGGGGAAACCCGAGAGTTCAATAAGTTTACAGATCAGGAGAGAAGGGAGTTCCTTAGATCCTACTATGCCTGTAGCAGTTTTATGGATGCCCAGGTGGGCAAATTGTTGGATGCCCTTAAAGAGTCCGGACAGCTTGACAATACGCTCATAGTCTTCTTTGGAGATCATGGCTATCACCTGGGTGAGCACAACTGGTGGAATAAGGTAACCATCTTTGAGAAGGGCACCACTGCACCCTTTATTGTGGCAGGCCAGTCGGCAGGTGAGAAGGGTGTAGAGTCTGATGCCATGTTTGAGTTTATTGATATTTATCCCACACTGGCCGAACTGTTTGACTTAAAGAATACTCCGGAATACCTGGAGGGGAAAAGCTTCGCAAATGTGATTCAAAATCCCTCAGAATCTTTTCGGACCGAGGTTCGAGCCATCACCAGGAGAGGTGAGATGACAGGCAGCACAGTGAAAAATTCCAAATGGAGATACAGCGAATGGGACGAAGGAAGAGAGGGAAGGGAACTCTATGATCAGCTCCGAGACCCAATTGAATACAATAACCTGGCGGAGGATCCGGAATATGCAGAGGTTGTGAAGGAGATGAAAGTACTGCTTCACAATGATCCAAGATTCTCCAATAGTAACAAATAGCTATCAATTTGTGTTATTGAAAACGCCTATGCAAAAAGCAGTCATCGGTTTGGTCTCGATTATTATTTGGGTCGGAACCGCCTGTACAAACAGAACCGGGACGGAGTCGTCCGAAAGTAAGCCCAATGTGATCATCCTCTTCTCTGACCAGCACAATAAGAAGGTGATGGGTTTTGAAGGACATCCGGATGTAATCACCCCTAACCTGGACCAGTTGGCCAGTGAGGCTGTGGTTTTTGATCGTGCTTATTGCACGCAGGGAATTTGCGTTCCGTCCCGTTCATCCTTAATGACAGGTTTGACCCTGCGCACCATGGGATTTATCAATAATTCGGGTCATACCTCCGTGATGGATGATGCAGTTTCCATGGCTAGTATATTTAAGAAAAACGGCTACAAAACCTATGCCTTCGGAAAAAGACACCTGAGGGATGCCATTGATGAGGGGTGGGATGTGAAGAAGGGCCATAGTTACAACCCCGATGACGATGACAACTATGTGAGCTGGATCGAACGAAATGGCTATGCCAGGGAGTTTGCAGAGGATTGGGCAGCAGAATTTGGAAAAGGACCCAGGGGATCCTCTGAATTCGAGTCAAAAATACCAACAGCCGACCTTGGAACCCGCATCTCAAAGCTTCCTGAGGGCTTTACCATGGAGGCATTTACGGCTATGGAAACCATTAAAATGATCAAAGCGCATGCAAAAAATGACAGTGCGTTTTTTTGTTGGGCAAGCTTTTATCGGCCCCATCAACCCTATAATCCATTGCCAAAGTACATGGATATGTATGATGTGTCTCAATGGGGTGATGGAACAGGGAGTGGCAGTGGCATAAAGAAACCTGCAAATTTCTATGAACCCACTGAGAACCTGCCTCCCCAGTTACAGGATCAGCGAAATGGCGGGAATAAGGTCTGGAACATGGACAAAGCCTTTCAGGATGAACAGCTTTGGAGAAACTACATTGGGGGCTATTATGCGCTGGTTACAGAGATTGATCATCATGTGGGAGAGATTCTGAAGGCGCTGGATGAATCCGGATTGGATAATGAAACCATTGTGATCTACACTTCAGACCACGGTGATTTTGTGGGAAATCATGGGATGGTAGAAAAATGTGCATTTGGACAGAATGTATATGAAGACATTTTAAATGTCCCTCTCATAATAAAGTATCCGGGTAAGACGAAAAATGGAAAACGAATTGGGGAGCTGGTGACCCTTGCCGATGTGCTGCCCACCCTGATTGAACTGGTGAATATGGAAGTACCTGATTTAAAATACCCCATACAGGGTGAATCCATGGTGGATGTGATGCTGAATAACGGATCAATGAACCGAGAGTATATCGTATCGGAGAGCTGGTCCCAGGCTGCAGTGATCACCAAAGATTATAAGCTGGGTATCATGCTGGATCCAACATCGGCTCGTAAGGATCTGGATTACCGCGATTTTGGAGATATGTTTTTTGATCGGAGCAAGGATCCCCTTGAGATAGAGAATGGCATTGACGATCCCACCTATAAGGATCAGATCGATTTGCTTATGAAATACTATGATGAGTATGTGCAAAATACACCTGCTACCGGTAAAGATGAGATGATTGAGAAATTGCTGGAGAAATGATGAATGTGATTCAGAGAAAACTATTCGTTGCTATATCCATCTTCAGTGTATGCCTGCCACATGCAATGGGCCAAAATAAAAAAAAAGATCGTCCAAACATCATTTTCATTATGACCGACGATCAGAGTTCCCTTGTTCCTGTGAAGGAAGATGCAAAGTTTGAATTCTCGGATGGTAATGGCGCAGGTGTTCAATCACATCCTTTTGGTTTTAATGGAGATCCCGATGTATATACCCCAAATATTGATCGCCTGGCACAGAACGGAATGATTTTTAGCCAGGCCTATGTATCAAGTTCAGTGTGTTCTCCAAGCAGGTATACCACCTTAACAGGTCGGTATGCCGGAAGGTGTGAGAGCAAAAGCTTCCTTAGTCAATTTCCTTTAGGTCAGATGACACGGATTGAAAATAATACTGAACTGGAGGAAAGCAAGGGAAACCTGCCTCGCCTTTTGCAAAGTGCCGGCTACCGTACTGGGTTCGTTGGAAAAAGCCATGTGATTGACCATCATATGCTCAGAAAGGCTAACTGGGAGGAAAACGGACTGGAAATCTATGAACAGGGCGCAGATCCAAACAAGAAAGAGGTTTCAGTGAAAATGGCTCACAACCACCAAATCTGGGTAGAGCGGATTAAAGAGTTTGGATTTGATTATGCCAATGGTATCTATGCGGCCAATTTAAAGGAGTTGAATAACGATTCGCTGAATGTACACAATGTGGAATGGAAAAATAAGGCAGCACTTGAGTTTATTGAACAATCCGGCGATGAGCCTTTCTTTCTCTACTACAGCGAAACAGTACCACACGGACCGGCACCCTGGATTAAAAAGAGTGGTAATTATGTGTACGGACTGGATGCCAATCCTCGATTTACAGGAGAAGGATTGGTAGATGGGGAGTACATTAATATGCCTGACCGGGAGCAAATTAAGAAGGAAGTGATTGCAGCCGGAAAGAATCCCGACCATGCCTGGTTATTTTGGTTTGATGAAGCAGTGGGCGCAGTGGTGGAGAAATTGAAAGAGAAAGGGAAGCTGGAGAATACACTGATCATTGTTACCTCTGACCATGGCAATTACAATTACGGAAAATCAACCATTTACCAGGGGGGAGTAAAAGTTCCATTGATGATGTACTGGCCGGCTGGTATTCAACCCGGTTCAAGCTATGACGAGCTGGTCCAGAACATAGACTATACACCCACCTTTCTGGAGCTTGCAGGTCTAAAGTTAAATTCCGTACTTCAATTAGATGGCGTGAGCCTGAAGAATACCATGATGGGGGACCAGGAACCGGTACATAAATACCTCTTTTTTGAACTGGGTTTTGCCCGTGGGGTGATGACCAAAGAGTGGAAATACATCACTGTCCGTTACGATGAAAGATCTGAACAACAGGTCAAAGACGGGGTTGTATTTACAGGTTGGAACGGACACAAGTACAAACAACCCTACTACATCCGTAATACGCATCTGGGTTATCATGCAGCCTTATTAAATGAGCATTATTTTGAGAGAAATCAATTATTCGACATGATTAATGACCCGAAGGAAAATTGGAATATTGCTGATTCTAATCCGGATACAGTAAAAGAGATGAGGAAGATGCTTGTTAAAAGTCTGAAGTCATTTCCGGATAGACCCTATGGAGAATTGGTAAACTAATCAATCACATATGAATAGCAGATTGTCAAAAGCCAAATATCCTCTTTATCTTGTCCGATGATCATAGCCAAACACTGAAAAAATTAAACCAACTAAACTAAACATACCTTATGAAACGTAGAAATTTTATTAAAAATGTGAGTGCCTCCAGCCTTGCATTTACAGTAGTTCCAAGTTTTGCGGTATCTGGCCTGGGCCATACTGCTCCAAGTGATAAGTTAAACATTGCCGGAGTTGGTGTTGGAGTCGGGGGAAAAGGGAAAGTAAATCTGGAAAATATGGTGGAGCAAAACATCGTTGCCCTGTGCGATTGTGATTATGCTTACGCTGATTCTGTTTTTAAAACCTATCCCAAAGCCAAAAAGCACAAAGATTATCGCAAGATGCTCGAGAAACAAAAGGACATTGATGCGGTTGTCATTGCCACCCCAGATCATACCCATGCAGCCATTGCTGCAGCGGCGATGGAACTGGGGAAAAATGTGTATCTGCAGAAACCTCTGACTCATTCTATCTGGGAGTCTCGATATCTCACAGAGTTAGCCAGAAGAACAGGGGTGGTTACCCAGATGGGAAATGAGGGTCACTCAAACGATACAGTTTATGAGGTGGCCGAAGTAGTCCAGAGTGGATGTCTGGGCACAATCAGGGAAGCTCATGTATGGACCAACCGGCCCATATGGCGTCAAGGTATGCGAAAACCTTTGACGGAAGTATCCATCCCGAAAACACTGGACTGGGATCTTTTCATTGGTCCGGCCAAAATGCGCAACTACAACCCTGAATATCACCCATGGATATGGCGTGGTTGGTGGGATTTTGGTACAGGAGCCCTGGGTGATATGGGGTGCCACCTGCTCGATGTTCCAAACTATGCCTTAAAACTGGGACAGCCTGTTGCTTTCCAGGCAAGTTCTTCCCTGGTCAACACAGAGAGTGCCCCGGTTGCAGCCAAAGTAAATTACAAGTTTCCTGCACGAAAAAATCTCCCGTATTGTGCCTTGCCTGAGCTGGAAATGACCTGGTACGATGGAGGTTTTATGCCTGCACGTCCCTACGACCTGCCCAATGATGCGCCCATGAATCCGGGTGGAGGTTTTATGTTGATCGGATCAGAAGGCACTTTAATTGCCACGGCTTATGGAGGTAACTGGAAAACCTATAAAAATGGGAAGGAGTTTATACCGCAAACAAAAGTAGATTTAGGCAGAATTTCTGATCATCCGCTAGGAGGGGGAAGGCACGAAATGCACTTTGTGGAGTGCTGTAAAAGCGGGGATACACCAGCCTCAAATTTTGACTATGCAGGTCCCTTCAATGAAATGGTGGTGATGGGCAACCTGGCGGTCAGGTTACAATCACTAAAAAAGACCTTGTTGTGGGACAGCGAAAACATGAAAGTGACAAATATTGGTCCGGAGGAGAAGATCAGGACAGCACAACTCTTCCCTTATTCCAGTGATGTGGTAAGTAAGGGGGTAGACGATGCATCCCGAAAATGGGTGGAGCAGAACGCATTGGAGATGAGCCAGGAGTGGATCAAACATGAGTATCAGAATGGATGGACCTTGTAACGCACTGAGTGATAAAGTTGGCCAATATGTTTTATCTTTATAGGTAGACGTCAGAATAATTATTTACTCTTAACACCAAAAATTATGAGTTATTTTGACCGCAGAGGTTTTATCAGGACTTCAGTACTTGGGGGAGTTGGGATGACATTTCTTAAAAGTGTAAGCGCTGTTTCTCCCCTGTTGAATTTTGATAGTCGGCCTGCCCAGGTTTCAATCACAACGGGAGATGATCGGGCTGACCTGGTATTTCGCGCGCTTGTACCTTTCGCAGATGAGATAAAACAAGCCATTGGAAACCGTCGTGTCGTTATTAAGCCGAATAATGTGCTTATTTATGTTCCACTGGCATGCACTCATGTCGATACCCTGGAAGGGATTTTGGAGTTTCTTAAATCAATCAACAAATTACAAAATGTCATCATTGCCGAATCTTCGGCAAGTGGTTCGACACTTATCGGATTTGATAATTACGGGTATTACAATTTGATATCAAAATACCCTGTCAAACTTGTTGATCTCGATAATGAGCCATCTGAAAGTATGTATGTTTCTAATGAAAGAGATTTCAGACCCCATCTTGTAAAGGTGTCGAGTATAATCCTTGATCCGAATTCTTATAATATATCGGTTGCAAGAATGAAAACTCATACTGCCGTTGGCGCCACCCTGTCTCTCAAAAATCTCGTCTTCGGAGCGCCCGTTAAAGATCCTGGATTTACACTTTATCGTGAAGATATAAGGTTTTCCCCACTGGCACAAGAGTCGAAACCGGGTACAGTAAGCCATAAGAGACCAATACATGGTGGCGGATTTTATGCAGTTAATTATAATATAGCCATGCTGGCTCAAAAGTTACACCCGGACCTTGCAGTTATTGATGGTTTTGAGGGGATGGAAGGGAATGGCCCTACAAAGGGAACAGCCATTGACCACAGAGTTTGTGTTGCAAGTCAGGATTGGCTGGCTGCTGACCGGGTGGGAATTGAATTGATGGGAATAGATTTTTCTAAAATAGGATACCTAAATTATTGTGCTCAAATGGGTTTGGGAAATTCCGATTTAAATGAGATTGAAATTATTGGGGAAAATATAAATGAGCATATTATGGCCTATAAACTTCCGGACAATTTCGACGAGCAGACAGTATGGATGAACCCAATATCTTAAAGTCCAGATTTAGATTTACAAGTAAATTACTGTTAAATAAACCTTTATCTATTTTGTGATGAAAGAAAATCGTAGAGATTTTATCAAAAAAAGTTCAGCACTAACTGCACTGACTCTTACCGGAGTCGGGACTGCCGGAACCGCTATGATCGGTTGTACTGACCGTGTTGAAACTCCTTTTAAAAGCGTTGAAAAAACTCCACCTGTAAAATCTGGAATGAAGATTGCTTTACAGGCCAGGACTGAACCCACTGAAGAAGACATAGCGTTTATTCAACAAATGGGTCTCGATCAGGTTGTGCTCTGGACGGATGCCTCAAAAGCCAGTGCTGAATACTATGCAAGTCGTAAAAAAATTTATGGAGCTGCTGGGATCAATGTCTTTGGTTTTGGAAATAGAAGTGTCCATAACCAGGATTCAATTACACTCAACCTGCCAGGCAGAGATGAAAAAATAGAAGAGTATTTAAGCCATCTCAGGAATTTAGGCAAGGCAGATATTGCTTACACAACCTACGCACATATGGGAAATGGTATCTGGAATACCGGCAGGGAAACCACCCGTGGCGGTGCCAGTGCTAGAGCTTTAGATCTTGCTAAACTTGAAACAGATGGGGCCGGACATTGGGATGGAGAACTATACAAGACACCTTTAAGTCACGGCCGCGCGTATACTCAAGATGAGATTTGGGCCAATTATGAATATTTTATAAGGAAAGCTGCCCCTGTAGCAGAAAAAGAAGGTGTCCATATCGGGATACATCCCGATGATCCACCTGTACCAGAACTCGCCGGTATACCCCGTTGTATTTTCAGCAGTTTTGATGGCTATAAAAGGGCCTTGGAAATTGCCGACAGCCCAAATGTTGGTATATGTCTTTGTGTTGGCTGCTGGCTTGAGGGCGGTACTCTAATGGGCAAGGACGTGTTAGAAACGATTGACTATTTTGGCCGGAAAAAGAAAATATTTAAGGTTCATTTCCGAAATGTAGACCAACCTTTACCACACTTTGTCGAATCCTTTCTCGATGACGGGTATGCTGATATGTACAAAATCTTAAAAGCCTTAAAAAAGGTAGATTTCAATGGAGTGTTTATTGCAGACCATATTCCCAGAATGGTAAACAATTCAGGAACCGCTTTTTCAGTAGGTTATATGAAAGGTTTACTTGAGCGCGTGATCGCTGAAGGCTAAAGAATCAAAAAAATAATATGAGAATAAAACTACTGATTGCGTCGACCATCTGTCTGCTGTCTGTTGCGACTAGCGCACAACAGAAGAAGAACTTTTTGTTTATTATAACCGATCAACAGCGTTATGATGCCCTGAGCATGGCTGGGAATTCTGTATTGGAAACCCCCAATCTGGATAGACTGGCAAAGCAGGGAGTCTACTTTGAGAATGCCTATTCGGCATGTGCCGTGTGTGCACCTGCCAGGTCCTCTATTCTTACAGGTTGTACGGTTGAAAGGACGGGGATGCGAAGAAACGACCGGGCTTATTACTATGAAGATGAACCTGTGATGACCATGCCAACCTTTGATGAAATCCTCGCAGAGAATGGATATCACTGTGAGTATTATGGCAAATGGCACAGTCAGACTTCTCACACTACTGTTTACCAGAATCCAAAACAAGCCTCGAAAAACGGGAAATCCGTTTTTGGGCCCGGCGGACAGAAGTTTGTTCATCTCGACTATCTGGATGAGCAGGTTCCAAAAAGAGAGCTGAAGCCGGGTGAACTTTACGATACCATGACCAAGAGGCCCTATGAAACCGACCCCATGGATAGCCACCATGGAATGACAGATGCCGAGCTAAAGGCACTTAAGGAAAGATTTCCCCAATGCGATATGCACGGGAAACTTCAAATACCCAAAGAGCATACCCTTACTGCATTCCAGGCTAAAGAGACCATAGAGGCGATAGAGCGATTAAAGGACAAACCCTTTAGCATTACCTGTTCTTTTCACTTTCCCCATGCGCCCATGTTGCCGCCCGAACCTTATTACAGCATGTATCCGGCTGAAGAGATGAAACCTCCGGTCAGTCTGCAGGATGAAATGGACAACTCTCCCTATAAAAGTGCCAATGGAAGAATGGGGCTGCCTGACTATTCTGATCCGGAAAAAATAAAATACATGGTATCCAATTATTATGGGCTGGTAAAGGAGATTGATGACTGGGTTGGTAAAATACTTGAGAAACTAGATGAGCTTGGCCTTGCTGAGAACACATTGGTTATATTTAGCAGCGACCATGGGGAGATGCTGGGTGCTCATGGACTGAGGGAGAAGAATGTATTCTACGAAGAGTCGGCACACATTCCTCTCTTAATGCGTTTTCCGGGTGAAATAGAGAGGAACACCAAAGTGGATGGATATGTTTCCCATGTGGATCTGTTTGCCACCATACTCGATTATCTGAAAATCGAAGACTTTCCTTCGGATGGGGAGAGCCTGCGTGGATTGATTGAAGGAACAGATAAGGAGTATGGAGAGTACGTGGTGACAGAGTGGAACTACAGGGGGGATATCTCACCCAACTATTTGGTAGTCAAGGATGGATGGAAATTAATGATCCCCTACTCAAAGAGTTCAGAGGTCATTAATGCCATGTATGATCTGACCAACGATCCTTACGAGATGAATAACCTTCTTGGTAAAAATCCTGAAAGAGCTCTATATGAGGATAGGGCGGAGGAACTCCGTAAGTGCCTGCTGGAGTGGTTGGAGAAAAATGGATCGAAACACATTGATGGTGTGAAGGAGAGGAAATTAATCTAATTGAATACTGGCCGAAAATGCGGAAAGCTGATGCCGATGAATAATAGAAACAAAAAGTGTTAATATGACCATATTTCGCTTCCGGTATGTAGTGCTCCTGCTGATCTCTATCTCATTGTTAAGTTGCAGGAATGAAAGACCTGAATCTCAGAGCTCAACTGAATTATACAACTATCTGAAAGAAAACTTCAAGTCCCCTCCGGCAGAGTATGGAGTAAACTGCTGGTGGTGGTGGCTAAATGGCAATGTAAGCAAAGAGGCAATTACCAGGGATCTGGAAGCCATGAAGTCAAGGAATTTTCAGGGAGCTATGATCTTCGATGCCGGAGGGCATAATCAAAGAGGCAATAAAGATATTCCATCAGGACCTTTGTTTGGTTCGGATGAGTGGAATAATCTCTTTGTTTTTGCCCTTGATGAGGCCAGAAGGCTGGGCTTGGAAATGGGTTTTAATATCCAGAGCGGGTGGAACCTGGGAGGTCCGAGGGTAACACCCGAGTATACGGCAAAGCAGATTACCTATTCGGAAACAAAAATTGCAGGGAACAATAATATTTCAGTAAAGCTAGAAATGCCAGAAACCAGAAAAGATTTTTACAAGGATATTGTGGTATTGGCATTTCCCGTTTCAGCCGGGAATGAAACCAACAAGCTGATTTCTGATCTGGATTTGAAACTTGGTTATCATGAGCTTGGTGGTTCAGCTCCCGATTGTCGGTTTATGCTTGGTAATGTACCTCGTAACCCTGAGAATTCTGGGGACAAAACCACCCATATTCTCAAAAGGGAAGAGATTTTGGATCTGACTTCCATGGTGGATGGGGAAGGTGTCCTGAGCTGGAATGCACCTGAAGGAGATTGGAGCATCATGCGAATTGGTTATACATGTACGGATTCCCATGTTTCAACCTCAAGTGGGGATTGGCAGGGAAGTGTACTTGACTATATGAGTCAGGAGGCTTTTGATTTTTACTGGAAAGATGTGGTAGACCCCATATTTAAAGCAGCCGGTGATCATGTGGGGACGACCCTTACTTATATGGAAACCGATAGCTGGGAATGTGGAGGAATGAACTGGACAGATAATTTTCCTGAAGAGTTCAAGCAATATCGGGGTTATGACATTCTCTCCTATTTACCTGTGGTTGCAGGATATATAATTGAAGATATAAACAGATCCAATGCCTTCCTGGCCGACTTTAGAAAAACCCTCGGTGACCTGGTAGCTTATAATCATTATGCCCGATTTTCTGAATATGCACATAAATACAACATGGGCATACAGCCTGAATCTGCTGGTCCTCATGCTGGTCCCATGGATGGGATAAAGAATTACGGATTCAGTGACATTGTAATGAGTGAATTCTGGTCCCCCTCACTTCACCGTCCCAAACCGGAGAATCGATTCTTCCTGAAACAGGCCTCCTCTGCAGCTCATATCTACGGCAAAAAGATTGTGGGAGCAGAATCGTTTACAACCATTGGGCCACAATGGAATGATGAATTGTGGCACGATCAGAAGTCAGCTTTTGACCATGAGATCTGTGCAGGACTAAACCGTCTGTATTTTCATACATTTACCTGTTCACCCACAGAAATGGGACTACCCGGTCAGGAGTATTTTGCCGGCACTCACGTGAATCCTCAGGTTACCTGGTGGAGTCAATCGGGTGCCTTTATCGATTATATGCACAGAACACAACTGCTTGTACAGGAAGGTAAATTCGTCGCCGATGTTTTGTACTACTACGGAGACCATGTACCCAATGTATTCCCGTATAAACATTCCGATCCGGCCGGAGTTCTTCCTGGATTTGATTACGATGTTACAGATGAGACGATCTTCTTACGTCTAAAAGTAGAAGATGGTAAATTGAGAGTGCCCGGAGGAGTAGAGTATGGGATTTTGGTATTGCCCGACCATCAAGTGCTCTCGTTGGCTGTTTTGAAAAAAGTGGAAGAGCTATTGCAACAAGGAGCACATATAATTGGATATAAACCTGAAAGTTCGGTTAGCCTGGTTGGAGGAATAGAAAATAGAAATCAGTTTGGCGAACTGGCAGATAAAATTTGGGGAGACAATGTTTCTGAAAAAGGAGAATTGAAGCATGGCAAGGGAATGGTAGCCTGGGGCCTCTCTGCAAGAGACTATTTATTGTCAAAAAACATGCCTGCAGATTTCAATGTTGTTGAGAGTGATAGTAAAACAGATTACGATTTCATTCATTACACCCTTGATGAGAGCGATCTCTATTTTGTCACCAATCAAACAATTGACAGACAAATAATCAAGGCTCAATTCCGTGTGTCAAGAAAGCAGCCCGAACTTTGGGATGCCTTAACAGGAGAAATTCGGGAAGCCTCAGCCTTCAGTCAAAAAAATGGACTAACAACCGTGCCCTTAACCTTAGAGCCTTATGGATCCACCATGGTGGTCTTTAACAGGCAAATTGATAAGAATATGCAGGGTGTAGCAGAGCGCAATTATGCTGAATATGAGGTAGTTAAAAACATTATCGGTAACTGGGAAGTAAACTTCGACCCCAAATGGGGTGGTCCCGCATCTGTTACATTCCCTGAGTTACTGGATTGGTCTACTCACCCCTATGAAGGTATTAAGTATTACTCAGGCCCTGCAGTTTATAATAAGATCTTCCAAATAGACTTTGAACTACAAAAAGGGGTGTCATATTTCTTACAACTGGAAAGTGTAAAAGATGTTGGCATTGCAGAGGTTAAGATCAATGGACAAGATAAAGGTGTAACATGGACAAAACCATTTAGGCTGGACATAAGTGAAGAGCTGCAACAAGGAGAAAATAGACTTGAAATTAAAGTAGTGAATTCATGGTACAACAGGGCAGCCGGAGATCAAACATTTCCAAATAAAAAACAATTCACCAAAACAAATATTAGCCTCAAACACGATTTCAGAGGACGCAGACTGGAAGAGATCCCTTTGGAACCATCAGGATTGTTAGGGCCAGTTACTATTCAGCAGGCTGTGAGAAAGTAAACATGAAATATATGAAGCTGCTGAATACGTTATGAGGGCTTAATGAAAGCACAATAGAAAAACTGATAAATGCAGAATTATGATAAAATCCGGTTTCGTAACTCTATTATCTCTTTTAATGTGTCTCAATATCTCAGCGAAAGAGTATCATGTAGCCAAAAATGGAAGCGATCAATATTCAGGAACCCGGGAAAAGCCTTTTCTAACCATTCAGGCGGCGGCAAATATGGCCATGGCCGGTGATGTGGTTACGGTACATAAAGGAGTCTACAGAGAACGGGTGGATCCGAAAAATAGCGGTCTCAATGACCTGCAAAGGATTATCTACCGGGCTGCAGAAGGAGAAAAGGTAGTGATCAAGGGCTCCGAAATAATTCAGGATTGGGAGAAGATTGATAAATCGGTTTGGAAGGCAGTGGTACCAAACTCCCTTTTCGGGGATTACAATCCTTACACAGTATTGGTTGAAGGAGACTGGTTTAATCCTGAAGGCACTGCGCATCACACCGGAGAGGTCTATATCAATGGAAGCTCTCTGTTTGAGCAGAACTCCATGGAAGGAGTCAAAAGTCCGAAGGAGTATGCCAGGGCAGTAGATATATCTGCTTCAATATATACCTGGTATGCAGTAGTAGATGCTGAGTATACAACCCTATGGGCTAATTTTCAAGAGTTCAATCCCAATAGAGAGGTGGTGGAAATCAATGTTCGGGAGGCCTGTTTCTATCCCGGCAGAACCGGAGTCAACTACATTACAGTAAGGGGTTTTGAGATGTCCCAGGCGGCCACACAGTGGGCTGCACCCACCGCTGAACAGATCGGACTCATTGGGACCCACTGGAGCAGGGGATGGATTATTGAGAATAACATTGTAAGCAATTCAAAAAGCGTGGGAATTGCACTGGGCAAGGACAGGACTACCGGACAAAATGTATGGATGAATAATCCACAGAAAGATGGGGCTACCCACTACAACGAAGTTATATTCAGAGCATTGGAAGCAGGGTGGTCCAAAGAGAAGATCGGCTCTCATATGGTAAGGAACAATGAAATATTTTCCTGTGGTCAGGCCGGGGTTGTGGGGAGCCTGGGAGCTGTTTTTAGCAAGGTGTACAACAATCACATCTATGATATTTACACCAAGCGAACCTATTCGGGCGCTGAGATGGCAGGAATAAAAATTCATGGTTCCATTGATATGCTTATTGAGAACAACAGGATTCACAACGCCTTTATTGGAATCTGGCTCGATTGGATGGCCCAGGGAACCAGGGTAACCAGAAATATTCTGTATGATAATTCACACCACGATTTTTTTTCCGAGGTAAATCACGGTCCCTATCTGGTGGATAACAATCTCTTCCTGACCCGGGAGGGGCTTTCCATTCAGGATGCCTCAGAAGGTGGTGCATTTGTACACAATCTGTTTGCAGGTAAAACAAAATCATTTAATGTACCGAACCGTGTAACACCCTATCACCATCCACACTCCACCGGGGTGGTCTGTTTAAGGAATATCAGGGGAGGCGATAATCGCTTCTTCAACAACATTTTTATCAGGACCATGGATTTTGCCGATGAAAGAGTTACCGACAGGGCCGGACAGAACATTTCCATTGGATACGGGTTAAATGGCTACGACCAGTCTGAGTATGAAAGCATCACAGATGGCAACCTATTCTACAACGGAGCCAAACCCTATAAAAACGAAGTGAATTATTTAGAAATACCAGGATTTGAACCCACCATTGAGATTGAAGAGGGGGTGGATGGGGTGTTTTTAATACTGAATTTTGACAGCTCTCCAGATAAGCTTAAAACAGAATTGGTTGACACCCGAAGACTTGGTTCCACCATTGTGTCAGAGGCCATCTTTGAGAGCTTCGACAGTACTCCCTATCTCATTAACAGGGATTACTTTGGAAACTCCAGAGATGAAACCCATCCTGGGACAGGCCCATTTGAAACCCTGGAAGTTGGAAAAAGCAGAATAAAAATCTGGTAATAAATTTTAATGATATGACAATTAGACTCAATAGAGCTTCCTTCTTTGGATTACTGTTCTTCATCATTGCCTTTACCACGGAAGCACAGGAAGCTTTCTCGTTTGTTCAGTTGTGTGATCCCCAATTGGGGATGGGTGGTTACGAGCATGATGTAGAATCATTCCAAATGGCCGTAGATCAAATCAATGAACTGAATCCCGAGTTTGTGGTTATTTGCGGTGATCTTGTCCATCATGCAAATGATAGCAGTTATGCCGATTTTTTAAGGATCAGAGAGGGGTTCAATATGCCCAGTTACCTGGCTCCGGGTAACCACGATGTTGGGATGACACCCAATGATACCACCCTGGCATATTACAGGACAACCGTAGGGGAGGACTATTATGATTTTCTGCATAAGGGATACGCATTTGTAGTCACCAATTCCCAGTTATGGAAGGCAGATGTGGAGGGAGAGTCGGAGAAGCATGATCAGTGGTTCAAAGAGACACTCACCAAACATAACAAGAACAAGCCAACCTTGATTGTCATAGGCCACATTCCTCTCTATATTGAGCAAACCGATGAAGAAGAGAACTATTCTAATTTTCCTCTGGACAAAAGGAGCGAACTCTTAGAGTTATTTGAACAGCATGAAGTGCTGGCTTACCTGACAGGTCATACACACAGTACCATTATTCACAGGTATGATAACACCCAGCTGGTAAGTGGCGAAACAACCAGTAAAAATTTTGATAACAGACCCATGGGATTCAGGCTCTGGGAAGTTTCACCGGATACAATAAAGCATCATTTAGTTGCCCTTCAGCCAAGCATTGGAGAGATTCTCTTAATCGACACCACATTGAACGAAATTCAGAATCTCTTCCTCAATAAGCAGGCCGAGGCGCTGCTGGGTCAGGTAAATCAGGTCCTTGTCAACTATCTGCCAGATTGGCCGGAGCCGCCAGCAAGAAAAAGTGCATTATTGCTTCTGGATGGTGTCCTGCATGATGTATATGCTCCACAGAGACCTCCTGTTCAGTCTTTTCTAAAGGATCGGCTGAGGATGGCAGCTGAGGATATTGAGCAGACAGAGGTATCTGAAGGTGCCCGTATATGGAAATTGTACAACCATGGGTTCATCGTTCGTACCCGGTCAGTGACTATCGGTTTTGACCTGGTAAGCATAAAATCTGCAGGGATTGATGGATTTTGCATAGATGATGATGTAATGCAGAGGTTTGTTAATCAATGTGATGCGCTTTTTATAAGCCATTATCATGACGATCATGCTGAGGAGTGGGTGGCTCAATCTTTTATTGATCAGGGAAAGCCGGTGGTAGCTCCACCCGACGTTTGGAATGACAGATCTATCCACGCAGAAATGACGCATCTGGACAGAGAGCCACATACCCTGCAGGCACTTTCTGTGCAGAATGAGCAAAAGGAGTTGCAGGTGGTGGTTTATCCAGGTCACCAGGGAGCCGATATTGAGAACAATGTAACGCTTGTTATTACCCCTGAGGGACTTTCATTTTCACAAATGGGTGACCAATCCAATGACCAGGACTTTGAATGGATCGATGAGGTAGGTAATCATCACCTGGTGGATGTCCTCATGCCCAATTGCTGGACCACAGATATAGCGAGGGTGGCAAAAGGTTTTAATCCGGCAATTATTATAACCGGACATGAAAATGAGATGGGCCACACCATTGATCACCGTGAGCCCAACTGGCTGACTTACCAGCGGAAGGAGGGATCAGACAGGTTTGGGGGAAGCGTGGATGTGGGATACCACCACCCTTTGATACTGATGACATGGGGGGAGTCTTACCACTATAGAAGAGCGAAGTTTCCAAGATAAATAGACGTGTTAATTTAAAAAAATGAGAATTACAGTAATTTACCCCTGGTATCGAAATGAATTAACTAAATTTCAGGATTAACAGTGCACATCCTGATTATTAACTGCACCAAATATCTTTCAACATGGAATCAAGAAGGTCCTTTATTAAGAAAACTGCCACTGCCAGTTCTGCTGTAATTGTTGCTCCAACCATTATTCCAGCCAGTGCCTTTGGTGCCAATGACCGCATTAATGCCGCCGTTCTGGGCGTAAATGGTAGGGGTAAGAGCCATATCAAGAGCTTGATGGTTCAGGATAACGTTCAGGTTACCACCCTGTGCGACCCGGATATGAATATTCTAAAACAGCGGCAAACCGACTTTAAAGAGACCTACAAGAAAGAGGTAGCGCTTGAGCAGGATCTTCGCAGGGTGATGGACAATCCGGATATTGACGTGGTAAGCATCGCTTCTCCCAACCACTGGCATGCGCTCTCCGTAATTTGGGCCTGCCAGGCAGGTAAGGACGTCTATGTTGAAAAGCCAGGGTCACATAACATCTGGGAGGGCCGGAAAATGGTTGAGGCTGCACAAAAATACGATCGCATTGTTCAACATGGCGTGCAACTGAGGAGCTCGCCTGCCATTAATGAGGCTATTGAATTGATGCGTGACGGATACATTGGAAGGGTATATATGGCACGAGGCCTTGTATTTCGCTGGAGAGGGGATATTGGCGACCAGGGTTTCTCTCCCGTTCCTGAGGGTGTTGATTATGACCTGTGGACCGGTCCTGCACCCAAGCGTCCCTTTACCAAAAACCTGGTCCATTACAACTGGCACTGGCACTGGGATTATGGAAATGGCGATGTGGGCAACCAGGGCATTCATGAAACAGATCTTTGCATGTGGGGACTGGATGTGGGACTGCCCACAAAAATTACCTCCATGGGAGGAAAGTTCCTCTGGGATGACTGTAAAGAGGTTCCTGAAGTTCTTACTTCGGTCTATAACTACCCGGAGGAGAACAAGATTATTCAATTTGAAGTCCGCCCCTGGTGTACCAACACCGAAGAGGGCGCTACTGTGGGCAATATTTTCTATGGCGACAAAGGGATCCTGGTTGTGAATGGCTATGATAAATACAAGACCTATCTGGGACAAAACAGGGAACCTGGAAAATCGGGAGAGGATGGGGGAGAATCCGGAACTGGTATGGACAGAGGCGCCGGTGGAACTGATGGGCACTTTGCTAATTTTATTGAAGCAGTACGCAAGCACGATAAGTCCATATTAAATGGTCCGGTGGAAACGGCTCATCTCGCTTCCGGATTGGCTCATCTGGGTAACATAGCATACAGGATGGATCGTGTTTTGACTTTCAATCCCGGTTCGGAAAAGTTTGTGAATGATTCAGAGGCAGACAAGATGCTGACACGCAACTATAGGCCCGATTTTGTGGTGCCTAATAAAGTATGATGAGGTCAGCATTTAGTCGTTGCAACATAGTTCAATTGCGCACTTAACTTCATCAGCCGCGCTTGAGATAATCCCTCCTGCAAATCCGCTGCCTGACTCTGGTTACACCAGATACAGAACAATAGACATGAAGAAGAGTTTCTATTTCACCAAGGTGAAGCCCCTGATAAACTTTGGGGGAGCAAACAGGATAATTTTCCTTATTCATTGAGCGTTGTGGATTAATATGCAAATGACTATTTTGTGAACTTATAGAGGTACCGAATTCCAAAACTCATGAGCAAAGAACAAAAAAGGGGAGGACTTCCTGCGAAATTCATTTTCATCATGTTGGGTACTCTATCCACAGTTTGGTTTTTATTTCGGGTTATACCAAAGCCCAGCAGGGCTGCCTATCCGTGCATGAGAGCCGCAGCGCCTTTAATGTCAGGATTTGTACTCTATATATTGGGTTTGATGTCCACCCTGCTGGTTTTTAAGCGAGCCAGAAAGTACCTGTATCAATCCAGGTATCTTTTATTCTCTGGCACATTGATGGTGGGCCTGGCCTTAGGCATCTCTACCCTGGTTTTAAATCATCAAAGGGCCCTGGCTGGAATTGGAGCGGAGCTGGAAGGTCCAAATATGCCCATAGGGATCGGAGTGGGGATTCATCCGGGAAGGGTTGTCTGGGTTCACGACGAGGATGCTACCAACGAAAATTGCATGAATACAGAAGGTGATTTCTGGAGCGATGACACCAACACAGACCAGGTGGTGGTGAATCAAATGGTTTCAGCTGCTTTGCAGGGATTAAGTAACTCCTTAACAGATGAGGATGCATGGGATGCAATTTTCAAATACCACAACCGGAATCACAAGAAAGGAGAAGTGGGATACAGCACTGGTGAAAAAATCGTCATTAAATTAAATATGAATACAGCCTCAAAAGATGAGAGCCCCACCAGGAATGATTACAGAACCGTGGATACTTCTCCCCAAATTGCCTATGCCATCCTCCACCAGCTCATCCATGTAGTTGGGGTGCAACCCTCTGATATATCCATTGGAGACCCTGGACGTACCATTGACAATATATACTGGAATAAATGCCATGGTGATTTCCCGGATGTTAAATACTGGGGTGAAGCTACAGGCAGAACACCCGTGGTGGCCTCCGATGAGAAGGTATTGCATGCCAGCGATGGTTCTGTCAGCGAGTTTTTGCCTAAGAGCTATGTGGAAGCAGAATATATGATCAATATCCCGGTATTGAAAAAGCACCACCGAGGTGGAATTTCTCTTTCCAGTAAAAATCATTTCGGGACCTTTGTTCCATTCAGTGGTAGCGCATTCCATCTGCATCCCAGCTTACCCTGCCCAAAGGGAAAGGCAGATGTGAGTAATGGCGAGTATGGAGCCTATCGGATTTTTGTTGATTTCATGGGCCATAAAGATATGGGGGGAAAAACCATCCTCTACCTGATGGACGGGCTATGGACCACAACCAATTGGGCACATCCGCCCATCAAATGGGGGATGACCCCGTTTAACAATGACTATCCGTCATCCATATTTGCTTCCCAGGATCCGGTTGCTTTCGAGTCGGTGGGATTCGATTTTTTGCGAGAAGAATTTGATGTTGATCATCCCACAGAGGGCGCCTACGATCCTACCGACCATACAGGGCCCTTCCCTCAGTACGCGGGTGTTGATGATTTTCTTCATCAGGCCGCCAGTTCGGAGAATTGGCCAGCTGGCCTTATCTATGATCCTGAAAATGACGGGACTCCATTACCGGAAAGTTTGGGTGCACATGAGCACTGGAACAATGCCACCGACAAGCAATACGCACGTAATCTGGGAGGAGAAGCAGGAATTGAGCTTGTCTACATCTATAAGTCCTCTGCGGTTCACACTGAACATCAAAAATCGGATGACTCGCAGGGAGTGTTGAGCGTGGACCCGAATTATCCAAATCCATTTAGCTCAACCACATCCATAAAATTCAACCTGGCGGCTTCAGCGAACATTAAAGTGTCGGTGTACGACATGGGCGGAAAGCTTGTTAGAATTCTATTAGATGACCACAGAGAAAGGGGTGACTACCTTCTGGATTGGGATGGGGCAAATTCAGGGGGTTCACTCCTACATTCGGGTATTTATTTCTGCACATTGGAAGCTCAGACAAAAGGACGAATGTACAGGCAAACCCGGGAGATGATTCTAAGTCGCTAATAGGTACACATGACGCGTAATTTAAAAACCCGAAGTTACCTGCTGCTTTTCGTGATGGTCTTAATCTTCAGTAGCTGTGAAAAAGAGAGCCACACAGAAACAGTCGTGAAAGGTACGGTAAGAAACCAGGTAGACGGAAAGGCAATATTCCCTGCCTTTCTGATCCATGGAGACGAATTATTGGCTACCGCCCATGAAGATGGCACCTATGAAATAACAGGCCTTGATCCAGGTATCTATTCCCTGGTTTGTTCTGCTATTAATTATGGAGATAAAACCGTACAGGTGGAAGTGGCTGATAGGAAAACTCAATTCAATGATGTTCATCTGTCACCAGATAAACAAACCGGAAGAGTATATGGTGAATTTCACGATAAAGTGCTCTACCAGGATCAATTAATTTCAGATCCGGCAAAAGTGGACTGGAGCGACAAGGAGCTTTTTGATGGAGTGAGTGGTGCTACCATACAAACCTCTTTTGATATGCCCTCCAGTGAAATTTATGTGGGCGATTCACTATTCGCTTATTCCGATGGCTACGGACAATTCTGGTTTGATATTCAGTGTGGCACCTATCCGATAACAGGCTCTTCTTCCGGCTATTCTGATACCTCGCATATCATAAGCATTGAACCAAATAGCGAAGTATATGTCCACTACATATTATCGAGGCAATAGTAATCCCGGGTAGCCCTTGACTTGGCCACTGTAAGTGGTTAGGCACTCCTGGAGGAATCTTCTGAGGAACCCTATACAGTTGATGGGGGATCCGGTTCTGGAAGAGTTTGGGGTTTTGCCTTCCGAATATCCAGGTTAAATAAGAAGCCGAAAAGTTCAACAAGTCAGAGTCATTGCACACTTAACTCCATCAGCCGCACTTGAGATAATCCCTCCTGCAAATCCGCTGCCTTCACCAACGAAGTAGAGATTCTCGAAGTCTGTGCACTTTCCAACTCTATCGCGTGAAACTTGAATGGGAGAGGAGGTTTTACTTTCCAATCCCATAAGAAGACCCCGGTCGAACCCATGCAGTTTTCTGCTAAAATCTTTTATTCCATCCGTTATAGCCTCACTTACCATTTTGGGAATCAGATTAAAAAGAGGTGCGGATTGCAATCCCAGGGGGTAGCTGCTATTTGACAGAAGCTTCGATTCGCTCTTTTTTATATAATCAGCTGCCATATTTGCAGGAATCATATAGCTGTTGGAAATAGTAAAAAAGCTTCCCTCCAGCTCGTCCATATAGTCCAGTATTTCCCTTGGAGAGCATTTATGTCCCAGTAGCATATCAGGATGAACCCCTGCCACACAACCTGCATTTGCAAATTGGCCATTACGCAGATAATTACTCATTCCATTGACCACACTTTTTTCTTTATACGCTGCAGCCGGCACCACCTTTCCGCCGGGACACATACAAAAACTATACACTCCCAGTCCCGATTTCGACTTTGTACTTAAGCGGTATTCAGCAGCTTTAACGCCGGGCAAAGTTTCTCTGCCCCACTGAGCCTGGTTAATAAGGCTTTGCGGATGTTCGATCCGGTGACCAATGGCGAAATTCTTGGTGCCAAACTGAATCCCCTTTTCTATGAGCAAGCGGTAGGTATCATAGGCAGAATGACCCGTTGCAAGTATGAGGTGATCCGCTTCCATATCGCCATTGTTGGAAACAACACCCTTTGCCCTATTACCTTTAAAAACAATGTCCTTAAGTTGAGTTTCAAACAGGAATGTTCCTCCGTTATCAAGAAACTGCTGACGAAGATGGGCCACAATTATTTTGAGATTGTCGGTCCCCACATGAGGGTGGGTCATGTATACAATTTCTGCCGGTGCACCAGCCTTTACATATTCCGAAAGGATGAAGTTACGTTCCCTGGAGATGTGCTTTGATCTTGAGGTGAGCTTCCCATCTGAAAAGGTTCCGGCACCTCCCTCCCCAAATGCGTAATTATTCAGGCCGCTAAATTCCCCTTTGCTTTCCAATAACCCAATGGCCCTGGAACGCTGCTCCACTTCCGATCCGCGTTCAATAATAGTTACCTTAAAACCAGACAGTTGCAAAACATGTGCAGCGAAAAAACCAGCCGGGCCACTCCCAACCACAACTACCTTTTCTGTTCGCTTTTTAAATGGTATTACCAGCGGTTCAGGAGCCACAAAATCACTACCCCCTATTTTCTCCGATGAAACAACCAGTGCCAATAGCCAATGTATATTATTATTCTTTCTGGCATCCAGGCTCTTCTTCTCTATTTGGAAGGAAAAATCCTTTACCCCAAGTTGCTTTCCAATGGCATTTCTGACCTGTTCCTGGGAATAATCTGTTGGCACCTTAATTTGTATGGTTTTATAACCCATGGTATTGATTTGTCAGACTATTTATTATTCCTGGCGGTGAGGTGATAGGTATACCTTTTTGCATATACATTTCCCAGTTCTGTTGGAAACTCAGCCATGATTTCAATTTTTTTGCTTAGAAATTCTCCCGGTTTTAAATAGAACTGAATTATTGCGGAGCCCTTTTCTGTTATCAGGTAGGTTCGACTCTCTTTTCCCTGGTCCGATTCAAGAAGGAAGTATTTGGTACCATTGTACTTTTTCGTGCAGTTCAGTTCCAGATCAATTCGATTGTGGGAGGCCATGTGATTTACCTCTTTGAACTCTACCGTGGGGTAGGAGTTGATCAGCTCACCTTCCTTGTCATACTCTTTTAATCCGACCATGGCGATACCCTGATTGTATTCAAACTCAGCCAGCAGCTTCCCATTCTTATAGTACTTTTTCGTGAGGCCGTGTTTTTCTCCATACTCGAAGCTGGCATGTTCGTAGATCTGACCATTGTTGTAGTATCGGATGGAAGGTCCGTGTTTCTTTCCATGGTCAAAAGTGAGTTTGGTGTAGATGGTTTTCCCATCGGCAAAATAGGTGACTCTTACTCCATGAACCCTGCCTATCTCATCCACCTGGTTGACGCTCGACAGGGTGCCGTCGTCTCTTTTCTTAACTACAGTGCTGGATCTTTTATCAAGATCTTTCTCCTCCTTGTTTTCGGATGCACGGTTGCAGGAGAAGCTTATCAGAATTAGCAGGAGTAAACCTGATTTCTTTATTACCATCTACTTTTTTGCTATAAATTTACTGCTTAACGATTTTCCTTACTCCCACAAATTTACCATCCACATGCAGATTCAGGATGTAGATACCGGATCGCGGCATGGCCTCATATACAATATCTGCGCCAAAATAAATGGTTTGTGAGCCAATTTCCAGGTCAAAGCTGGCCCTGTAGGTTGTTTGGGCAAGCAAATTCACAACTTCGATCTGCAATTCTGAACCCCAATCAACATTCAGTGCCAAACTGAATTCGTTGTTCACCGGATTTGGGAAGATCTTCAGATACATGCCTTCCGGATCAGCATTTCCAGGGACAGAGTTTGGGAACAGATGCCTGTCCAGATTACTATCCATCCAGGCCATGCGGTCAAAAATCCAGTTTTTAAGGTAGTTGATTTCATTTGCATAGGTTCCACCTACATAATTATTGGGCCAAATATGCCTGTCTAATATGGGAAAAGCGGAGAAGTTTCGCTGCTGAGCATCTGCCAGTAAAGTTGTCAGTGAATCAATGACCTGATCTACCCGGGTTTCCGATAAAATTGTATTTCTATATGTATTCCAGGAGCTCTGCAGGAGATGTAAATACTCCGGATCCTCTTTAAATCTTGTCCACCAGAAAGGTGGTGAGCGATCACCTGCTGGTTGTTCACTTTGCCACCCTGAAATTACAGAAGCATCTAAATAGTTTGCATTTCCAAAAGCAATGTTGAAATCCCAGACAGGACCTGCCTTGATGGGACTAACCCTGTCAGTCTTGTCTTTATCTTTATGGAGATAGGTACTGATTCGATAGCCATCCACATTCTTCGATACCTCATTGACCAGGTAGAAATCCACAAAGGACTGCATATCGATATAGGGTTTATAGCCCAGTACCGGATCTTGAAATTGAGCCCCGGCAAGTGCATTTTCAAAATCTGTCACAAAATCCTTGATATAGTCTTTTTGAACTACGGGCATCATATACGGATCGGGATAGTGATAGAGGAAATTGAGATCAGTGTTATTGATTGATGCATAGGGCGAGGTCCAGTAAGGTTCATTACCCTTGTCAATTTTAAATATATATCCGCCGGTCAGGCCCCTGCCGTTTATTTCATCAGGAGTAAGCTTTCCCACATCCACACGAAAGGTATCTTTTTTAATCTTTTCAACCAATACATATACGCCGGAATACGTGTTGTTTAAGAAAAGCTCACACAGTCTGGTCCTGGGGGCATATTGTCCCATTTCCCGAGCAAAGTGATAGGCCAAAACGTTTCTGATTAGGGATTTGTCAGAATAGGGTCCATGCAGAACCCAGTCATTTTCAGGAGGCATTCCCAGGAGTGGAACATTGTTATTCTCCCCGGTTTCGAGCCGGGTTTCAAGCCCGTAACCTTTCTTAGGGAAGCCCATAGAAGTCTGTCCTCTGAGTTCTATTCCAATCTTGCCATCGTAACCGTTATAATTGCCAGGATATTTATTCATACCATCTTCATTGTCAACAATGCCCATGTGGGCATCTATTTTTGGCTCATCGGGAACCGACTGACCATTTGCAGTTTCAATCGCGATGATGGGCAGGTTGCTTTCATATATGGCATCAGGATCCACAAACCACTGCGGGACGTCTTCGTACACGATACCTGCTGCATCAATCTTCACCTGAAGAAAGGGAGCCAGGGAAAAATCACTTGAAGTCGGATTCACATTGATCCCCTGTACGGCAATTACATTCTCTCCCTCGACCAGATGACTGTTAGGTATGCCAACACGAGAAGGTTGTTGCCCTAAATACATAAGGGCCTCGTGGTCTATGGTCGGAGAATAGTTGTAAGATGGAAAGTCAGTTTCCACATTGAAGGACCTTGAAACCAAGGAACCATTCAGATAAACCACATAGGCATCATCATAGTCGATATCCAGTATCAGACTATCAATAATCGATTTGTCGCTAATGGTAAAGGAATGTCTGATATAAAGTGAATATCTTATGGTTAAGACAGTCGCATCATCTCCATCGCCAAAACCGAAGCTGCCCTTTGCTGTTTTCCACAAACTGTCGTTATAGCCATTGGTATACCAGCTGGCAGGTGCTTGTGAATCGCCTATGAGGTAGTTCCAGTTGTGATCGGCCTTCACCATGGTTTCCCAATGTGGTTGAGCAAGTAGCATGCTTCCCAGAGAGGTTAGCAAAAAGAGTGTGAAAAACTTATACATTGATTGGCTTGATTTATTGGATTACGTGAAGTAAATAAAAATATGGATGGGGAAACGATTACAGGGATAATTATCTAGTATTATTATCCTTACATTTGGGCTTGTTTACTCAGAAAATAGTTGCAATAAGACCCTTGACTTATTAATAGTGTACGTATGATTATTCGAAAAGACCTCCTTTTTCTGCTTGGGCTTATGGGCTTCTTTCTGCCCTTTTTTATTTTTAAGGAGCTATTTGAGGCCTATTACCAGTTTAATCTTGAACATGGCCTGTTGATGAGCTTTATCAAGTTTGCCTTACTGGCAACATTGGGTGAGGTTATTGGACTTAGAATAAAAACCGGCAACTATCACCAAAAGGGATTTGGCGTACTCCCCCGTGCCATCGTCTGGGGATTTCTGGGAATGACCATTTACATGGCCTTTGCTATTTTCTCCTCAGGAACGCCTGTTTTACTGGAGAGAATCGGAATTAGAGATGCAAGCTCTGTCTTGCATGCGGAATTAAGCTGGAAAAAAGTCTTTGTTTCCTTTAGTATCTCCACTGCATTGAATCTATTCTACGCGCCTGTGATGATGACCTTTCATAAGATTACGGATCTGCATATCGTGAGAAATGAGGGGACCTTGAGGGGATTCTTCAGGCCCATCCATTTTGCTCAACTATTCAAAGAGATTAACTGGGAGGTGCAATGGAATTTTGTGTTCAAAAGGACTATTCCGCTTTTCTGGATTCCAGCCCAGACCATTACGTTTTTATTGCCAGAGGAATACCGGGTGTTATTTGCCGCCTTCCTGGGCATTGTTCTGGGGGTACTTCTTGCCATAGCAGCGTTGAAAAATGCTTAATTGAGAACTTTTTGTCTTTCAATTTTACCTGTTTAACCCATAAAATTTGGCGTTTTATCAATCCCATGAGTTTATTCGAAACGTACCATTCACCTGTGTCGTAAAAGTACTCAGAGTTCACTAAGTAAATTAAATCTGGTACAACCATGATAACACAGAAGATGAACCGGGCAAGGTTCCTAATGATCACTGAGGCACTCACTGACTACCTCGAACATTACTGCGAGGAAGAACATGAGCCTTTTGATGTATCATACTTAGCAAATGATCACTTTGATGAATTTGTAAATTGGGCATATGATGATTTAATCATAAGCGCAGGTGAACGGGACCTCTTACTAAATAGACTGGAGCGGAAGCTGATCAAAACCATAAAAATGAAGGCTGTCAGGGGCTATCTGATGAGCGCATAGTTGCTTATTAGTCTTGAAATTCAGAACCTGTATGCCTGTCGAAAGAGTGCCCTCCGGGTATCTCATGGTAAATCTCATACTCAAATTTCTTATTCTCGGATTTGAGTGCTTTGATCAGGTGTTCCACTTCCAATACATTCACATCATCGTCGTTGGTGTTGGTATGAATAAGCAGAGGTACATCCTTCATTTTGTGTACGTTCCAGGCAGGCGACCTTCGGCGGTACTCATCCACGTTTTCATAAGCAGTCTGTCCTATGTGATAATCAGCCGAATACAAATCCCGATAATCCTGTGTTTGATATCCCATGCGGGCAATCAGATCGCTGACCGGGACACCGGCAAATGCAACCTGGTAATCGTTAGGGTGATCGAAAATGTTCATAAGTGCAATCAATCCTCCGTGGCTCCAACCCATAATTCCCACACGCCCGGCATCCACAATATCAAAATTTGCAATCATGTAATCGCGGCTGGCCTTAACATCCTCTACCTCAAGTCCGCCATAATCAATTTTTTCGTAATGACCCTTTCCATAACCTGTGCTGCCCCGATACTCCGCAGCTACAATAATATAGCCATGGGCGATCAGTTCGCGCACAATGTGGGTGTAATAGGTTGAAAAATCCGAATGAACTCCGCCATGAGGCAATACAATTAATGGATACTTTTTGGCGGGGTCAATATTTTTTGGAATGATGGTATAGGTCCAGAACTTCACCGGATTTCCTGCGCCCTGGGCATCTGGATTCTCCTCTTTCCACTTTGGTGGCCCATAGATGTAAACTTTATCCACCCATGCCACATCCTCAAGTTTTTTAATCCACAGAATATCATCAATCTTTTTGTTGAGTACATCAAAGGTATGCTCCATGCGGCTAATCTGATGATTAAGAGTTTCAATTTGTTCCTGAAGCTCATCCATGGACTGGGATTGGAGGTTTGAAGTGAAGAGCACCATAAAAAGCAGCACAATCCAGGGAAACATATTCCTATTCATAGCATTTGGGTATTTAGGATTCTCAGACCAAGGTAACCTTTAGCAGGATAATTTGAAAGAATATATGTACTTCCATCAGGCAGCACTTGAGTGTCAAACATGTAAAATGACTATATTTAGGTGGTTAAGTGAAAGGGTATGGAACTGACAGAGGAGATAAGGAAACTGGAACGAACTGAGCGGATATCTTCCCTGAAGGAAAAGACATTCACCTTCCCGAGATACATGTCCGTGGAGCAGGCCAGGATCATCACAAGAGTCTACCAGGAGAATCCAGCCCTTACAATACCCATTAAAAGGGCGACAGCCCTTGCCAGGTCGCTGACTGAAATGCCCCTTTCTGTTGATCCGGAAGAGTTGATTGTTGGAAACAGAACCCCGGGAATAAGGGCTGGGGTGGTTTTTCCTGAAGCAGGGATCTCCTGGATCACTCACGAGCTGGATACCATTCATTCCAGACCTCAGGATCCTTTCCGGGTTCGTGAAGAGGATAAAAAGATCTTCCTGGATGAGATAGAACCTTATTGGTCGGGTAATACCATGGAGGACCATATCTATGGGGATTGGGGAGAAGAGCTAGGGGCCATTGAAAAGGTGGTGAAGATCAACCAGAAGGATCATGCCCAGGGACACATCTGTCCCCATGTGGAGAAATGGCTGACCTTCGGACCAGCCGGCCTGCTAAAGATAGCCGGGGATGCATTTCAGGATGCCGCGGACCACCAAAAAGAGTTTTACAAGGGTGTGTGTATCGCCCAGGAGGGTGCCATCAGGTTTATCCGCCGCTATGCCCGGTTGGCAGGTTCTCTTGCAGAGAAAGAGAAGGAATCTGCTACCAGGGAGAACCTGGAGGAGATCCGGAAAACATGTCTTCACCTGTCGGAGAGTCCGCCACGGACTTTCAGGGAGGCACTTCAGTCCACCTGGTTCCTGTTTGTTATCCTTCACATGGAATCCAATGCCTCCTCTTTTTCCCCGGGGAGGATGGACCAGTACCTTTACCCTTATCTGGTGAAGGACCTGGAGGAAGGTATCCTTGATATGGAGCATGCCATTGAGCTGATCGACGCGTTGTACATTAAGTTCAACCAGATTGTTTACATGAGAAACGCTCACAGTGCGAAATTCTTTGCCGGGTTTCCCATCGGATTCAATGTGGCCATTGGAGGGCAGACCCGCGACGGCAAGGATGCCACTAACCTGCTCTCATACCTGCTGCTGAAAGCCCAGGACCATATTGGCTTACCACAGCCCAACCTCACAGCCCGTTTGCACAAGGGTTCCCCAGATGATTTTGTAGGTGAGTGCACCCGGGTCATTGGCCTGGGAAGTGGGATGCCACAGATTATGAATGATCAGAGCATTATCCCCTCATTGGAATCGGCGGGGATTGCCCATGAAGACGCCATGGACTATGCGGTGGTAGGATGTGTGGAACTGAGCTGCCAGGGCAATTACCTTGGCTGGAGCGATGCCGCCATGTTCAACCTGGTGAAAGTGCTGGAGCTAACCCTTAATAATGGCAAATGTTTCATCACGGGAAAGCAATTGGGGCTAAGGACCGGAACACTGGCGGACTATACCTCATTTGAGGATCTGGAGATGGCATTGGGTCGACAGATCGACCATTTTACAGAGAGAATGATCAGATCTTGCGAAGTGGTTGAGAAAGCACACCAGGACCACATGCCTTCACCCTTTCTTTCAGCTGTGGTAAACGATTGTTTGACGCGGGGCACTGATGTGACTGCGGGAGGGGCAGTCTATAATTATTCGGGGATACAGGCCATACAGGTGGCCAATGTGGCAGATAGCCTGGCAGTGTTAAAGACACTTGTTTTTGAGAAGGAAATATTTGATAAACAGGAATTTCTGCATGTGCTTCAGAATAATTTTGAGGGTGAGGAAGCCCTCCGTATCCGGTGCCTTGAAGAGGTCCCCAAATACGGCAACGATGTGGCCTGGGTGGATGAACTGGGAGCCAAATGGATAGACTATTTTCACCGGAAGATCACCTCCTTCAGGAATTACAGGGGAGGGGATTTTCTCCTTGGACTTTATACGGTTTCCGCTCATGTTCCCATGGGGCAGAATGTGGGAGCCACACCCGATGGAAGGCTGGAAGCCACACCACTGGCCGATGGCGGAATCTCGCCCATGTACGGGCAGGACTTGCATGGTCCCACAGCGGTTCTGGGTTCAGTTTCCCGTATGCCTTCCATTCTGGCTGGGAACGGAACTTTGCTGAATATGAAATTCCTTCCTTCTTTCTTTCATTCAAAAAAGGATCGGCAGAAATTTTCTTCTTTCCTGAAAGCATTTGTGCGCATGCCCATTCATCACATACAGTTCAATGTGGTGACCCGGGAAGATCTGCTGGAGGCAAAGAAACATCCGGAAAAATACCTCGGTTTAACCATACGTGTGGCTGGTTATACAGCCTATTTTGTGGAACTGGCGGGGGATTTACAGGATGAGATCATTGAACGGACCTTTCATGGTGAGGTGCTTTGATCCAGACTAAAGAATCATATGAGAAAGATGGCCGGGTGGTCATGACTCTGGATGCAGGGGGAACCAACCTGGTGTTCAGTGCCATGAGGGGAGCCCGTGAAATGGTGGATCCTTTTGTGCTTCCGTGTATTCCGGATGATACGGACTTTACCCTCAGAACCATAGAGCGGGGATTCAGAGAGGTCGCTTCCCGTGTGAATGAGGAAATACACGCCATCAGTTTTGCTTTTCCCGGGCCAGCCAATTATGAATTGGGAATTATTGGTGACCTTCCCAACCTGCCCGCATTTCGAGGGGGAGTGGCACTTGGCCCTTTTTTGCAAGAGGTGTTCCAGTTGCCGGTATATATTAATAACGATGCCAACCTCTATGTGCTGGGAGAGTATGTGTTCGGATTTCTTCCTGAAGTAAACCGGGCCCTGAGGCAAAGGGGGAGTGAGAAGGAATACCGGAACCTGGTGGGCATTACGCTGGGGAGCGGTTTTGGTTGCGGGATCATGATCAACGGGCTTTTAAATACCGGTGACAATTGCAATGGGGGAGAACTCTGGCTAATGCGTAACAAATTGTTTCCGGATCTTTGCGCAGATGCCTCCATTGGGCAGGAAAAAATCAGGCGTTTTTATGCCGAATTTGCGGGTGTAAGCCTCCATGAGGTTCCTGGGTCTGAGGGGGTGTTCAGAATTGCAAAGGGGGAGGTTGAAGGAAATAGAGAAGCTGCCAGACGAACATTTACCACCGTAGGTGAGATCATCGGAGATGCCCTGGCCAATACCTCGGTACTGGTCGACGGCCTGATCGTGATCGGTGGAGGACTAAGCGGAGCCCATGAATTTCTCATGCCGGCGATTATGAAGGAACTTAACGGAACCATCGAACATCTTGACGGAGTACTGCATTCCCGCATTGCCCAGATTGCTTACTTCCTGGATCAGGAAAAGGAGATGGAACTATTCCTTGAGGGTGATCCCAGGACCATTCCTGTTCCCTTCACGGATAAGATGATCGCGTATGATGCCAGTCCCAGAATCGGTCTTGGCATTTCCAGGCTTGGAGCCAGCAGGGCAATTGCACTGGGGGCATATGTATTTGCGGTGTCAAGTGATGACCCACTATTCTTTTAGTTCTTCAATGATCTCCCTGGTCTCTTTAATTCTGGTTTCCAGTCCCTTTTTATACCAATAAGCCCTGTATTCAAGATTTTCGTGGGGAGATTCAAGTTCCGCCTCCAGCTCCTCAAGATATTTCTCATTCAGGAACAGATAATCTGAGTAAGTTTTGGAATTTTGAAACCCACCTCCATTTACCGTTACGTAAACCGGTGTGGTATGGGCCGCCTGGGAGGGTCCCGCGTAACACCTTGCAGCAATCCATACCCCCTGATCTACCGGCAGGTCAATTTCAATGGACATTATTCCTGCGGACTGGTTTGGATCATTCAATGTAACTGAATCGATTACCTCTCCGTGGGCGATGATTTCCAATTTTGACAGAGGGACCTGATCAGGATGGCCATAGCCCTTTGCCTCTATGGTAAGCGTAGAAGCTTTTTTCAGATCGATCTGATCGCCTGGAATCTGACCGTTCACCTTGAAATCGATCATTGGCCCCGACGAAACAAAAGTATGCCCCTCTTTCACGTTTTTCTTCCATCGTTTGTAACTGAATTCATTGCCTATATGGGTGTAGAACCGTACGTTTCCTATGCGTGCGTTCCATCCAGAGCCCTCCACTCCAAACGCCGGTCCGTTGCCACACCATGGAAAGTCCGAGCCTGCCGTGGCAGTCAATTTGAATCCCAGGTCAAGAAAATGGTAGTAGTGCATGGTTAGGAGGGGACCACCTTCTGCACAAAATTGTAATATCTCCAGGAAGTCAACCCTGTTGCTTAATACATCCATGGTCATCCCTCTGTATCCCTGGAAAAGAACTCCCTGGTGCGCATAGCCCGTAATACCACTGAGCTCATGAACCCGGTCGAAAATTTGATCATAGTTGTAGTATTTATTTTCCATGCGGACAAACTCATCAGCCATCAGGGCAATCGTATGCCCCACCTGGTGCGTGCGT
The DNA here is from genome assembly GCA_029938715.1 of Bacteroidales bacterium. Lineage (GTDB taxonomy): Bacteria > Bacteroidota > Bacteroidia > Bacteroidales. The sequence continues at coordinate 40,670 of JAOZUK010000021.1, forward strand.
GGCTCTTCCTGTCCTGGTGACAATATGTGATTGCCTTCCTGGTATACACCCTTATCTCCAAATGCAAATTGGCCGAAATAGGTGTTCCGGAAATCACCCATCTGAAGCAAGACCCCCACATGGATATCTTCCGCTTCCATCCACTTAAGAAGCAGTGGATTCTCTCGGGGAGATCGTCGTATATGGATATGTTCATCTCCCGAATACCATCCCGAATCTGCCATATGAATCCATCTCTCCATGGTAAATATTTTCTGGTGTTCCTCCTGGTCTAAATGTACCATGTGCAGCTGTTCGAGATATTCCACTCCTTTTGAAAGAGAGATAAAATAGATCCCGGTATCCAGCTCAAGGGAGAATACTCCATCCACATAAAAAGAACTATCAGGTTGATATTCATACATTTCAGGTTTGTCGTTCCTGCCGTACATGATGGAGATGGCTTCATGGGGAATGTGGGTAGTAATACCATCTTTGTCCGTAACATGCACCCGGACCGGAGTAGGTTGACTGGATTTTTTATCCAGAATAGTGACCTTCAGCTGCGATTTTGCAGCCTGTCCGAAGGTTCGATTGGAATTTGACAGGAATGCACAAAGAAGAATCATTGTCCACAAAACCCGTGTTGTAACTTTCATTCTGAAATGTTTGGTTTGCATATATCTGTATATTGATTAATCAATCCGATTTATTGGCGCATTACCTGGTATCTCAATCAAATATAGCAGGAAAAACAAAGAAAGTCAATGAACGAAAATGTTGCCATGGAGTGTTATCTTTATCAATGCTGATTTAAATACGGATTATGAGACTAACACAAAATAGAACTGACTGGTTATTGTTGTGGTTCTTTCTTCTTCTAATGTTTCCCCTGGGTTTAAAGGGGCAGGAATATGAAAAAATCAATCCTTCCATACTTAATAATAAATGGGATGCACAGTGGATTACTTATCCTGGTGTTTCATTGACGGATTATGGCGTATTTCATTTTAGAAAAACATTTAATCTGGAGCTTCTACCGGATGAATTTATTATTCATGTCTCCGGTGATAATCGTTATAGATTGTATATAAATGGAACTGAAGTTTGCAAAGGACCTGCCCGTGGAGATCTTGCTAACTGGCGTTTCGAAACAATAGATATTGCAGAATATTTAAGGCCGGGTGAAAACCTCCTTGCAGCTGTTGTATGGAATTTTGGTGAGTTTAAACCGCTGGCCCAGGTATCAAACAAAACTGCCTTTATTGTTCAGGGAAATAGCAGCTCAGAGGAATTGGTAAATACTGGTAGTAGTTGGAAGGTAACTAAAAACGAGGCCTATGTTCCTCCTGTTATCCGATCTTCTCATACAGTAGTAGGCCTTGGTAATGAGGTGGATGGCTCCAAGTATCCTTATGGATGGGAGTTGATGGATTATATTGACAATGAGTGGAAGAATCCTAAAGTTCTGGGTAACGGAATACCAAATGGAAAGTTTACTTTCTGGGATTGGAACCTTGTTCCCCGAAATATTCCCTTTATGGAGCACAGGTTTCAGCGAATCAAAGAGGTGGAAAGGGCTGAGAATATTCAGGTTGGAGAACATTTTTTGGAAGGGAATTCTCCATTGCATATTCCGGCCCATCAGGAAGTAAAAATTCTATTTGATCAGACTTATCTTACCACAGCTTATCCCGAGATACTGGTGAGTGGCGGCAAAGGTTCAACCATCGAAATTAGTTATGCTGAAGCATTGGTAGATGAAAATGGGATCAAGGGCAACCGCAATCAAACCGAAGGCAAAACAATGTTGACCTATTATTCCGATAAATTCAGACCGGATGGAGGAGGGGACAGGCGCTTTCAACCCTTGTGGTTCAGAACATATCGTTACATAGAACTGACTGTGGTGACCCAGGATAATCCATTAATTATCGAAGATCTTTATGGATATTTTACAGCATATCCATTTGAAGAGAAAGCTTATTTTAGAAGTGGTGATCCTGCATTACAAGCTATATGGGACGTAGGCTGGCGGACAGCTCGCTTATGTGCAGGGGAAACTTATTTTGATTGCCCCTATTATGAGCAGTTGCAGTACATAGGAGATACCAGAATACAGGCATTAATTTCGTTATATGTGGCCAACGACGACAAATTGATGAGAAACGCAATTGACCAGTTTCACAATTCACTTTTGCCGATGGGTCTTACGCAGAGCCGCTACCCTTGCTCTGAACCACAGGTAATTCCAACATTCTCATTGATCTGGATAGAGATGATACATGATTTCTGGATGCATAGGGATGATCAGGAATTTGTGAGAAAGCAGTTGAACGGGATTCGAAATGTTTTGTACTGGTACGGGCAGCAGATTGATGAAAACGGTATGTTGGGACCTATGGACTGGTGGAATTTTGTGGATTGGTCATTTGGACCATGGGATAGCCAGAAACCTCTTGGAGGAACACCCAATGGAGCCATCGACGGGAATTCTTCGATTATAACATTGCAGTATGTTCATGCTCTTCAAGTGGCTTCAGAGCTGTTTGAGGCGTTTGGAGATCAGCATCAAGCCGGGGAGTACAGGCAGCTTTCTAAATCCTTGCTGAGGAGTAGTTTCCAACTTTGCTGGAGTGATGAAAAGGGGTTACTGGCCGATACGCCAGAGAAAACCTCTTTTAGTCAGCATGCAAATGTCCTTGCAATATTAACGGGTATTCATAAAGACCAGGAAAGTGCAAATATATTTGGCAGGATACTAGCTGATAAAGACTTGATTCAGACCACCCTCTATTTTAAGTTTTATATGATCGAGGCCATGAAAGAGGCAGGTTTGGCTGATGCCTATCTCAGTAACCTTGAATCGTGGCAAGAGATGATTGATATGGGTCTTACCACTTTTGCTGAGACTCCGGAACCTACCAGATCTGATTGCCATGCCTGGAGTGCCAGTCCAAATTATCATTTCCTTTCTCTTGTATCTGGTATTGAGCCTGCATCTCCCGGGTTCAAAACGGTAAAAATTGAGCCACACCTCGGACCATTAAATGAGTTTGAATGTAAAATAGTACATCCCAAAGGAGAGATTATTGTTGAGCTGAAAAGGAGAGGGAAGGAAGGAATTAAAGGAGAGATTATTTTACCAGAAGGTTTACCGGGAAA
>JAOZUK010000305.1:0-1719 GCA_029938715.1 Bacteroidales bacterium
GATGTTATATCACAGGGCGATCTGGTTCTTCTGATTACCCCCATCGATGAAGAGGCACCCGAGGGAAGGCTTATCTTACCCCAGGTACAGGCCATTAGGGACATTCTTGATAACGATGCCATTGCTGTGGTAGCTAAGGAGCGTGAAGTAGACGCCCTCCTAAAAAGGCTTTCACCCAGACCTGCGCTGGTCATCACCGATAGCCAGGTTTTTAAGAAAGCCGATGCTTCCATCCCTGATGATATCCCACTGACCAGCTTTAGTACTGTACTGGCCAGGTATAAAGGGGACTTTGAGAGCTACCTGGCCGGGACCCCTCACCTGTCAAAACTGAACAATGGAGATAAGGTCCTGATCCTCGAATCGTGTACCCACCATGTCTCCTGCGATGACATCGGACGGGTGAAAATTCCCAGGTGGCTGTCAAGCTTTTCGGGAAAACAGCTGGAATTTGAGGTGGTTGCCGGGCTCAATAAGATCCCGGGGGAAATTGAGGATTACAGCATGGTGATTCAGTGCGGAGGCTGTATGATTACACGTAAGCAGCTTATAAACCGGTTGAAGCCTGCTGTGGATGCCGGAATCCCTGTCACCAACTACGGAATGGCCATAGCTTATATGCATGGAATTTATAATCGGGCCATTGCACCCTTTGTAAACCTTGAACCCAATACCATTTCATACCTGTAAAATGGGAGTAAAAGAGATACTGGAGAAGGAGATACTGGAGCGGGAAGATCTGATCATTCTGCTGGATTCGCAGGGGGGGGATAAACAGCTTCTCTTTAAAAAAGCCACTGAGGTTAAGTTAAAGGAGATTGGGAATAAAGTACACTTTCGTGGGTTGGTGGAGTTTTCCAATATCTGTGGGAAAGATTGTTACTACTGCGGCATCAGGAAATCCAACAGTGAGGCTCATCGGTACAATGTGACCGATGAACAGATTCTGGAGGCGGCCCGTTTTGCCCACATCAATCACTATGGATCCCTGGTCATGCAGGCGGGAGAGTTGGAATCACCTGCCTTCACACTCAGGATCGAAAATCTGCTCAAAGAGATTAAAAAATTATCGAATGGAAAGCTGGGCATCACCCTCTCTCTTGGTGAGCAGAGCAGGGAAGTGTATGAACGTTGGTTTGAAGCAGGTGCCCACCGCTACCTGCTTAGAATAGAATCATCAACCCCAGAACTCTATCAAAGGTACCATCCCAATGACAGCCATCACGATTTCCAAAAACGACTGAACTGCCTGAAACTACTTCAATCCATTGGTTATCAAACTGGTACTGGAGTTATGATTGGGCTTCCCTTTCAAAATACCGGTCACCTGGCCGATGACCTTCTCTTTATGCGTGATTTTGATGTGGATATGGTGGGAATGGGACCCTACATCGAACATCAGGATACACCTCTTTACCAGTTCAGGGATCAGCTTATGCCCATCAAAGATCGTTTTGATCTGGCCCTGAAGATGGTTGCTACCCTTCGAATCCTTATGAAGGATATCAATATTGCAGCTGCCACTGCCCTTCAAGCCATCGATCCAATGGGCCGGGAGAAAGCGGTGAAGGTGGGAGCCAATATAATTATGCCTAATATTACACCCGGAAAATACCGAAACGATTATGCGCTTTACGAAAACAAGCCCTGTGTAGATGAAGAACCTGAGGAGTGTAAAAACTGCCTGGATGTTCGCATCCAGCTGGCTGATGGGGAGAT
>JAOZUK010000305.1:1819-4303 GCA_029938715.1 Bacteroidales bacterium
CTGAGGAGTGTAAAAACTGCCTGGATGTTCGCATCCAGCTGGCTGATGGGGAGATAGGCTATGGGGAGTGGGGCGATTCAAAACATTTTCAAACAAGAACTAAAAAGAAATTATGAAAACTAAATCATTCATAGGGTTGCTGCTTGCCATTTTTATCTCAGCGTGTGGACCCAGTCAAAAGATTACCAACTCCTGGATTAATCCAGAAATATCTACAGGAGAGCCTCACAAGTCCATCTTCGTTATGGTACTCTCTCCAAATAATGGAACAAGTTTCGATGTGGAAGACCAGCTGGCATTGACCATTAATTCCAGGGGGAATAGAGCGGTCAGAAGTACCGATGTATTTCCACCAAACATATCCCTCTCCGAAACCTTTACCCAGGAACAGCTTGCCGAAGCAATTAAAAAAACCGGTTGTGATGCAGTACTTGTCCTTGCGGTACTCGATGTGAAATCGGAAACTTACTACCAGTCCGGTGGCTACTATTCTCCTATGAATTATGGCATGTATGGCAGCTACTATGGGTATTATAACTACTATTATCCGCATGTATACTCTCCTGGCTACTACTCCACCAGTAAAACCTACTACATAGAGACCAATTTTTATGACCTGGAGTTGGACCAACTCCAGTGGTCTATCCAGTCGGAAGCTTATAATCCATCCAGCATCGACAGCTGGTTTAAGAGGTACTCATATGACCTGCTAAACCTCTTGAAGAAAGAGGGTTTAATCACAAAATGACAAGTGAAAAGGAGAAAATGTTAACTGGTGAGCTGTACCACGCTTTTGGTAAAGAGCTTAGTAGAGAACGGCAGAAGTCCAGAACCCTGATTTACGAATACAATGCCATTCATCCTGAGAATTCAAAGCGCAAAAAAGAGGTCCTGAACGAACTGCTTGGCGAAGCTGGGGGAAACCTTACCATAGAAACTCCTTTTCGGTGCGATTATGGTTACAATATTAAAGTGGGAAAGAATTTCTATGCCAACTTTAACCTGGTGATCCTGGATTGTGCTTCAGTCAAAATTGGCGATAATGCTCTGATTGGTCCTGATGTGGGCATCTATACAGCCGGACACCCCCTTCATCACTCAGTCAGAAATGAAGGCTTGGAATACGCCCTCCCTGTAGTTATCGGAGACAATGTGTGGATCGGTGGCCATGTAGTAATCAACCCAGGCGTTACCATTGGTGACAATGTGGTGATTGGCTCGGGCAGTGTGGTGACCAGAGATATTCCATCTAATGTGGTGGCTTTTGGAAATCCCTGCAAGGTACACCGGGAAATCACCGAAGAAAACCAGGAATAAAAAAGAAATCCCATTGTAATCCCATCGAACTTACTTAATTTCAATGTGTAAATCTCTTATTAAATAATAAAATGAAAAAGACTTTATCAATCATCCTGTTCGCACTTGTAGCTTTCAGTGTGAAGGTAAATGCTCAGAAATTATACCCTGTAACCAGTGGTGAGATTATATTCAGCCAGAGCCAGGCCTCTTTCAACCAGGCTTTTATCGATCAGTACCCGAGTGCTGGGCTGACAGCCAACAATGTTCGTTTTACTCTGTTTTTTCATTTAGGGCAATACCTGCACTATGATTTTAACGATCGCATTGGATTATACTCAGGTCTAGGCATACGCAATGTGGGGATGATCACAGATGAAACACTCCCCCAGACAGTGTCTACTTCAGGAAGTGAGGTACAATATCAGGACTATAAAATAATCAGGAGACAGTATATGCTGGGCTTGCCATTGGCACTGAAACTGGGATCATTTGATAATCACCTCTATTTCTTTGGAGGAGGAGAGATTGAGATGGCCTTTCATTTTAAGGAGAAATACTGGACAGGCAATTATGATCGTTCCGGTTCGAAAACAAAGACCACCAAGTGGTTTGCCAACCAGACCCCCACCTTTCTACCTTCCCTTTTTGCCGGTGTACAGTTTCCCGGAGGGGTTAATATCAGGTTTAAATATTATTTAGAAAACTTCCTTAATTCTGATTATAAAATCAGTTCAAATTCCCAGGAGGGTTCCATTTATAATCTGAGTGATCTGTCCCGTTATGAGGAATCTCAAATCTGGTATGTATCGGTATGCTGGCAGTTTCCTACCTCCAAAATTTTCAGGGGTTTAGAAACTGAATAAGAGACTATGAAAAAGGAGGGATTTGAGCAAAATATTCTGGAGGAGATTAAGAAGACAAAGGAATTAATCACAGAGTATAAAGAGATGACGAAACCTGTGGCTCCTGATGATGCCATCGGTCGTATCTCACGCATGGATGCAATTAATAATAAAAGTGTGACCGAAGCCTCCCTTCGACAGGCAGAGGAGAAACTGAGAAATTTACAGCGGGTATTGTCACGCGTGGGAACCAGCGACTTCGGTATATGTATCAAATGTGGCAAAGCGATTCCGGAGGCAAGAATTCTCTACCGGCCCGAAAGTTTAAGCTGTGTGGATTGCG
>JAOZUK010000306.1 GCA_029938715.1 Bacteroidales bacterium
GGTTTCTGAAAGGCATCGATGCGCATGGCACCAAAAAAGTGTCCGGTACCTTCTCCCACCTTTTCCTCTTTCACTGGAAGGTATGCCACCGATGGAGGACAGAATGGACCAAAGTTGGCACCTGATAGGACTGCGGAGAAGATATCCACAACGGCACTCATGCAGTATCCTTTGTGGCTTCCCTGTTCCCGGGTTCCGCCCAGGGTGACCATGGTGCCCCCCTCTTTGAGAATATCCGGATCATTTGAAGGAGCGCCATTTGCATCCTGTACGTAGCCAAATGGAACTTTTTCACCCATCTTGGCAGCCACAGCCAGTTTGCCGCGAGCAATAGGTGTGGTGGAGAAGTCAGCCACAAATGGTGGGTGAACTCCTGCAGGAACTGCGACTGCAATGGGATTGGTTCCCAGCATCTGAGAAACCGAGAAGGTAGGGGCAACCAATGGGTTGGCAATGGTCATAGTGATCCCAATCATATCATTTTCCAGCGCCATCATGGAGTAAAATCCTGCGATGCCAAAGTGGTTGGAACCCCGTGTGGATACCCATCCTGTCCCTGCAGTTTTGGCCTTTTCAATGGCAATCTGCATGGATTTGGTTGCAGCGATCATCCCAATGGCTCCATCCCCGTCCACTACGGCTGTACTGGGCGACTCATGAACGACTCTCACGTCTGGATTCACATTAATCCGACCAGCCTTCCAAAGCTGGAAGTAGTCTTTGATCCTGATCATTCCGTGACTCGAATAGCCCCTTAACTCTGCGGCAATAAACACATCGGTGGCTATTTTAGCATCTTCGGGACTGCATCCCATTTTTTCAAAGATTGTCCTGGTAAACTGTTCTAGATAATCTACTTTGTACATAGTTTCAGATTTAGTTTTTTCTGTTAAATTTCCTTGATCTGGCCTGTGCAGTGGGCATGATCAGCATGTCATCGATATTTACATGGGGTGGCCGGGTCACTGCAAATAAAATGGCCTCGGCAATGTCTTCAGCATAGAGAGGGGTATATCCATCATATACCTGGTCGGCCATTTCAGAATCCCATTTGAAACGAACCAGGCTAAACTCAGTCTCCACGGCTCCTGGATCGATGGAGGTGACTTTGATCCCATGATCGATCAGATCGATTCGCATGCCCTGTGTAAGCCCGTCTACTGCAAACTTGGTGGCATTGTAAACATTCCCCTTCTCGTAGGACTCCTTCCCCGCTATGGAGCCTATATTGATAATGTGCCCTTTTTGCCTTTTTACCATGCCAGGAGAAATCACCCGTGTAATATAGAGTAATCCTTTGATATTGGTATCGATCATCTGCTCCCAATCGACCACCGAACCTTCATGAATATGGCTTAGTCCGGCGGCAAGTCCGGCATTGTTAACAAGTACGTCCACATTTTCCCATTTCCCGGAAAGTTGTTCACAGGCCTCATTGACTGCAGCCTGGTCCCTGATATCGAATGCAAGAGATAACACATCAGCCTCTGTTTTTGAACGTATCTGCTCTTCCAGTAAATCCAACTTCTCAAGTCGCCGGCCGGTGATAATTACATCAAAATCATTTCCGGCAAGTAATTCGGCTGTGGCCCTTCCTATGCCTGCCGTTGCTCCGGTGATAATCGCGATTTGTTTCATTGAATTAGATTTCTAACAAAAGTAAAAATTATCTTGGAATGATCTATTCACTATATTTGCCATTAAACTTTACAAAATATGGATTTGAATGCAGCCCAACTAAAAGATCGTGCCCTCTCTTACCTGACCCAGGATGAACTCTATTCTATTGAGTCGATGCTGGGCAGAGAGCCCAATCCATTCGAATTGAATATGTTTGCCGCCATGTGGTCGGAGCATATTTCCTATAAGAGCTCAATCAAGTGGCTCGACGAGATTCCACGTGAGGGCAAAGATGTCTACGTGCGTGCTGGTGACGAGAATGCCGGAGCAATCCAAATCAATGAAGAGCTGGTCTGTGTAATAAAAATGGAGTCTCATAACCATCCCATTGCCATTGACCCCAGACAGGGAGCAGTTGGAGTAGGTAATTTAAACCGGGATTTGATTACTATGGGTGCAAAACCCATTGGTCAGCTCAACATTCTCCGTTTTGGCAACCCAAAGGAGAAAAATGTGAAGGATATGGTAAATGCTGTTGTGGGTGCACTGGGCAGTTATTCTAACAATTTTGGGGTACCTGTAGTTGGTGGGGAGATTCTGTTCGACAGCAGTTACAACTTCAATCCCCTGGTCAACCTCATGGGTGTAGGGATCATCCAGAAGAGTAAGATGATCAAGGCAAGATTTAAGAATCCTGCCCAGAAAGTGGTTCTTCTTGGAAAGAAGACCTCGGGCAGGGGAGTTCATGGTGCAGGTTTTGCCTCGAAAGCCATTGTGAACAAAGGGCAGATGGTTCCAGAGTCTCAGGTGGCCGATCCAGCTACTGGTAAAATGATGATGGATTGTATCTTAGAGTTAAATGAACTGGGACTAATCGAAGGCATGCAAGATATTGGAGCAGGAGGTGTATTATGTGCTGCTGCTGAAATGGCCGATCGGGGAAAGAGGGGAGTTGAGCTCCAGCTTGATCGCATTCCATTGCTCAGGGAGGATATTGATGCACTTGGCATCCTTTTGTCCCAGACCCAGGAACAGATGCTCATGGCTGTCAATGAGAATGATATTGAAAAAATTAAAGAGATTACGGACAGGTGGGGACTGGAATGTTCGCAAATAGGGAGAGTTACCAAAGAGGAGCGGATCAGGATAATAGAGAATAAGTTTGTTCACGGGGATCTGCCTGTTAACCTGTTGGTACGTGGTGGTGGTGCCCCGGTCTATATCCGTGACATGAAGGAGAGGGGAAAAACTCCCTTGGTACTCTCTGCTGAAGATGTGCCCATGCCAGGAAATCTAAAGGAGATTGCCCGTAAGATGGTTTCACTTCCCAACATTGCATCCAGAAGATGGATTTATGAACAATTCGATACCATGGCCGGTCTGTCAAACCTGAGTGGTGGGTATGCTTCAGATGCCGGTATTGTTAAGATTGCAGGATATGATCAGGCACTTGCCATGAGTGTGGATGGAAACTCGCGATATGGGAAGCTGGAGCCAAGAAAAGGAGCTATGATAGCTGTGGCTGAAGCTTCAAGGAACATCATCTGTTCGGGAGCCAGACCCATGGCACTGACCGATGGATTAAACTATGGCGATCCTTCCGATCCATTTGTATATAAAGATTTTACAGAAAGTATTAAAGGAATTTCGGAGGTATGCAGGACCATGGAGATACCAGTTATTGCAGGGAACGTTAGCTTTCATAACCTGACCTACAACGGAGAGGATATCACATCGGTTATCCCCACTCCGGTGATTGGTATGGTAGGAATACTAGACAACCACAAGGATGTGATGACCGTGAATTTCAGGAATAAGGGAGACATGATCTTCCTTATTGGCAGGTCTGACAATGATATTTCAGCGTCTGAGTACCTCTCCTTTGTGCATATGGTAAATGAATCGGCTGCCCCTAAATTTGATTTGGAATATGAAATGAAACTGCAAAAGGTGTTGGCTAGCTTGATTAAGGATCGCCTGGTTGACTCGGCACATGATGTAAGTCTGGGCGGACTATTTATTACCCTGGTAGAATGCGCTGTACCGGGTGGCCTGGGTTTTGATATTACTTCACCGGCAGAAATCCGTGGAGATGCATTCCTTTTTGGAGAGTCTCAAAGCAGAGTGGTGGTAAGTGTTTCATCTGAGAAGGAGACCGAATTCCTGGATTATATGATGGAAACCGGAATTCATTTTTCTGCGCTTGGACATGTAACCAAAGAGGAGCTGAGGATGGACGATGTATCATTTGGTTTTATATCCGATTACGCACGGGATTTTGAAAATGCACTTGAAAAGGTTCTGGCGGAATAAGGTTTCATCCATATAAATTATACTAATTGCTCTTTTTAGGCGTTAATTCAATAATGAAAAAAATCCCACTTCTTGCACTGATCTCCCTTATAAGCCTCAGTGCTATTTCTCAATATCAGGAAAAGAGGCCCAGGAATCTGACAGCATTTGATTACAAGAGAATTCACTTTGGTTTTACGGTGGGATTCAATATGATGGACCTTGGTTTCGTCAGGAATTATGAGGCTGAGGATTTTATTTATGCCGATGTAAGTCACCCTTTGCCCGGATTTCAAGTAGGTATTATTTCAGATCTGCGGTTAAGTAAAAACTGGAACCTCAGGTTTATGCCTGGAATTAGTTTTGGTTCCAGAG
>JAOZUK010000307.1 GCA_029938715.1 Bacteroidales bacterium
CGATCACAGCGCACTATTCCGCCGAAAATGTTAATGAGAATTGCTTTCACATTTGGATCTTTCAGTATGATCCTGAACCCGGCTTCCACAGTTTGCGCATTTGCTGTTCCACCCACGTCCAGAAAATTAGCCGGTTCTCCTCCCGAATGTTTAATAATGTCCATGGTGGCCATGGCCAGTCCGGCACCATTTACCATGCAGCCCACATTGCCATTAAGTTTAATGAAATTAAGGTTAAACTTTCCGGCTTCCACTTCAGTGGGATCCTCCTCATTCAGATCCCGCATGGCTTTATAGGGTGCATGTCTGTACAGGGCATTATCATCTATGTTGACCTTAGCATCGGCAGCCATGATCCGGTGATCGGAAGTTTTGAAAACCGGATTGATCTCAAACATAGATGCATCCGAGTTCTCATAGGCATTATAAAGGGCAATGGAAAACTTGACCATCTCCTTAAAAGCATTCCCGGAGAGCCCCAGGTTAAATGCAATTCGCCTGGCCTGGAATGGCTGGATCCCTGCTCCGGGATCTATTTCTTCCTTGAAGATCAGGTGAGGAGTTTGCTCGGCAACGGTCTCTATATCCATTCCCCCTTCTGTGGAGTACATAATGATATTCTTACCTGTTTCCCTATTGAGCAATACACTCATATAGAACTCCTGTGGTTCACTCTCCCCGGGATAAAATATACCTTGTTCGATAAGTATCTTATGGACTATTTTACCTTCTGGCCCTGTCTGGTGTGTGACCAGGTTCATTCCCAATATGGACTTGGCGTATGATTTTACTTCATCAAGTGATTTGGCGATCTTCACACCACCCCCTTTGCCGCGGCCTCCTGCATGGATCTGTGCTTTAACAGCCCATGTATCGGCACCTGTTTCCGCTTTAATTCTTTGAGCAGCTTCGTAGGCCTGATCAGGTGTGTGGGCCACCTCACCGGCGGGTACAGAAACCCCGAATTGTTTTAGGATTTGCTTTCCCTGGAATTCATGAATATTCATAATTGACAGTATTTGATTTGTCTCACCCAATATCTGATTACTGCGGGTGTAAGTACAAAATTAGCAATTACTAGGACAGTAGGAAGTAAAAAGTAGAAAGTAAAAAGTAATAAAATGAGTAATTTCGAAGCAAATTATATGCAATGAGAAAAGTGCCAAATGAGGAACTTGATCGTCTGTCCGTTCAGGACTTTAAGAAATCAAAGAAGATCCCAGTCATAGTGGTATTGGATAATGTAAGAAGTCAAAATAACATTGGATCAGTGTTTCGTACAGCAGATGCATTTCGTTTGGAATCCATTTTCCTATGCGGTATAACATCAAAGCCGCCCCATCGTGAGATTCATAAAACTGCCCTGGGGGCCACTGAGTCGGTTCACTGGGAGTACCGGGCAGAGACCAGTGAAGCCATAGAGGAGCTGAGAGCAAGAGGGTACCAAATTATCGCAGTTGAACAGACTGAAAACTCAGTGTCTCTTGAGCAACTTCGTCTAACTATGGATCAAAAATATGCCCTGATATTTGGTCACGAGATTCGGGGAGTGGATCAGAGAGTAGTTGATATTTGTGACCAGTGTGTTGAGATCCCACAATATGGTACCAAACATTCATTAAATATCTCCGTGGCAGCGGGTATCGTTATCTGGGATGTATTCAAGCAAATGTCACTTTAAACATTTCCATATTGTGCTTTTAAAAACGCGTGTTATTGGTTAGTCACTAACCTAATAACCATTAACTTAATAACAAAAAAAGAGGATGCCTAGATAGGTATCCTCTTTTTTTAATTATTTAAAATATTGCTTATTGTACGATAGCTTTGAATTCGGCAGTTTCGAAAAGCTTGGCAAATTCAAGGTCTTTTGCAGCACGATCCTTAACCCATTCAGGGCTCTTGCAGTTTTCAACAGCCAGTTTCAGGTTCTCGAGAGCCACATCAGATTTATCCTGATTTGCAGCAACAACGGCGCGCACGTAATAACCCATTCCGCCTACCATCTCAATGTTGGAAAGATCTCTCCAGGCACCTGTATCATCACCGGCAAGGTACTTGGCAAGGGCTCCATTGTATGAAGCCTCACTTCCAAAGTAGTTAACAGCGGCTTGATAATTGCCTTCAATGATATTAACAATCCCCAGGTTGTAGTTTACTTTTGCACCGGCTCCAAGGGAAGCTGTAAAGGCCTCTTTAGCTGCTGCAACCTCTCCCTTTTTAAGGGCAATGGCCCCCAGGTTGTTATTTACAATGTCATGGTCTTTTAGTGCTTTGGCATCTTTGAATGCGGCCTCAGCTTGATCCATTTTTCCCATCTTATAAAGAATTGCTCCTTTGTTGTTGTGAGCACGTACACACTTGGGAGCTACCTCTGTTGCTTTCTTATATATAGCAAGCTTGGTTTCCTTATCTTCAGCCAGTGTGGCAGTATAAAGAAGCTCTTCCAGAACCAATGTGTCTTTATTATTGGCCCAAAGATCTTTCAATTCAGCATCGCTCCAACCAATATGTTCCATATTTACAGTAAACTTAGACCTTCTCAGCTGGGGAAGAATTTCTTCTGCAATCACTTCGAAGGCAGCAGTTAGATTTTTGATTTCCTGCTCACGAACAACGGGGTCTGAATGCATACTCAGTACCCTGAGGATCATCTCCTTGTCCTGAATATCAGATGCTTCAAGAGCTGCTTTAAACCCATCCCAGTCTTCAGGAGTGGAGAGCAGGCTCATCAGTTCGTCTGCAACCTCTACATCAGACTTCTTAAGTTGTCCGGCCAGGTATTTTTCAGCCGACTTTTTTCTTTTGTCTGCAAGTCTGGTATTCAGGTCAAGCTCGCCATCCGGGGAAGCATATGCTGAAATCTCAAGACCTTTTAACTCCAGTCTTTCGTTCTCGTCGGTCTTCTTAATTACCTGGTTTAACTTATCAATCTCTTCCTTGGATATTTCAGATTTGCGAATATCAGCCCTGTTAATTACATACTTAATGTCGGCCTCATAGGCTTTAGGAACGATTTGCTGATAATGATCCTCAAAGGTCAGTACCTTGGCATTTTTGTATACCAACTGTGGAGTAGCAATCACACCATCTGCAAGTTTTACAGTGCCAAGGTCTGCAGTTTTGTCTTTAATAGCTGCTGTCACATTGAAGTAGAGTTCGGATCTCATCATCACATCTTCATAGGCGATGTTTTTAGAGGTACTTGCTTTGCCTCCGCTTTCAAAAGCAATGGATTTGTTGTTTTCAGTTACATCTTCTCCTTGCAGAACAAGAGGCTCCATTGAAGCTTCTGCTTCTTCATACTTTAAAACAGGAGTAAGGGTGACAACCGCTTTTTTGTTAAAATACTTAGCGGGGTAGTTTACGTCAATGCTAAAATCAACAGTTCCTCCATGCATTTCGAGTACTTCGGGAGTTACAGCATAACTCACCTGGTCGGCTTCTTTGACCATTTTGTTGAGCCCGCCGCAACTACTTAGAACTGCTGCTGCCAGAAAGAGAATTGCAAAAGTTTTAAGGTTTTTCATAACAATCTTCATATTTGTTTAATATTTATTGATTTCTGTGGTTAATTTAATCACTTATACAAACTTAACAATGTTTTTGAAAATAATAAAGAATAATATGTGTATTACCTATAAATGTTATAAAATAAGAGGGTTCATCCCCTCTTTATACTCACCATTCAAAATTGACTCTTTTATCTTTTCATAATCTTCCTTCTTATTTACAAAATCCATATGGCTGGCATCAAGCACCAGGATCTTAAGATCGGTTTGGGATTTAAAGAATCCAAAGTACCCCTCCTGAACCTCTTTTAAATAGTTTTTCTGTATGTTAACTTCATAACTCCGGCCTCTTTTTTGGATATTTTCAAGTAGTTGGTCTACAGGGACATGAAGGTAAACGTACAGGTCAGGTTTGGGCGCTTGAAGATTGATAATTGAGAAGAGCTTTTCAAAGAGTATCATTTCATCATCCTTCAGGTTATGCTTGCTGAAAATAAATGATTTGGCCAATAGATAGTCGCTGATTACAGACTGACCGAACAGGTCGGGATGTCCCAACTCGGTTTTTATCTGTTGATAACGCTCAGAGAGGAACGACAACTCCACCTGGAATGCATATCGTTCCGGATCCTCATAGAATTTGGCCAGGAAGGGATTATCACTGAATTGTTCGAGAACCAGACGGCTACCTGTATCTCTGGCCAGCATGGTTGCCAGGCTGGTTTTGCCGGCCCCAATGTTTCCTTCTATAACTAAGTATTTATGTT
>JAOZUK010000826.1 GCA_029938715.1 Bacteroidales bacterium
TAGGGGTAGAAATTCCGAAAGGGGACAAAGGGGGTACTCGTTTACTGGGCGTTCCTACGATCAAAGACAGGATAGTTCAGGGGGCAATAAAACTGATCCTTGAACCTGTTTTTGAAGCAGACTTCCAACCCGGATCATTTGGGTACAGACCGAAGCGTACAGCGCATCAGGCGATAAAACAAGTGTCAAATGCTATTGCACAGGAAAAGACAAGAGTCATAGATCTTGACCTGAAGTCTTATTTCGATACAATTAGACATGACATTCTTCTATCAAAGATCGCTGCACGGATTAGGGATGATAAAGTGCTGCATCTTCTGAAACTCATATTAAAAGCCAATGGAAAGAGGGGTGTTCCACAAGGATCGGTCATTTCCCCCTTGCTTAGTAATATTTACCTTAACGAACTGGACAAAATGCTTGAAAAAGCTAATGACGTAACCAGAGAAGGTAAATACACCCATATTACATATGCAAGATGGGCAGACGATCTGATAATACTTGTGGACGGATATCGAAAATGGGACTGGCTTTATCATGGGGTCCAAAGAAGGTTAAGGGAAGAACTAAAGATTTTGGATGTTGAGATTAATGAAGAGAAGACAAAAGTGGTAGATTTAAGAAAAGGTGAGAAATTTGGATTCCTGGGATTTGATTTCCGAAGGAATGTCAACTCACAAGGCAAAGGGTGGCCTCACTATCAACCAAAGATGTCATCACGTACTAAGCTTTTACGAAAGCTTAAGAACATCTTCAAGCGTCACATCTCACAACCAATATCTCGTGTTATTTATCTGATTAATCCAATATTAAGAGGATGGGCAAACTACTTCAGAGTAGGCCATTCGAGTAAATATTTTGGATTTGTGAAAGACTGGGTTCAAAAGAAAATCCGGAGATTCCTAATGCGCTCAAAAAGGCGACAGGGCTTTGGTTGGAAAAGATGGAGTAGAGATTGGATTTACGAGAATTTGGGAGTTTATAACGACTACCAAGTAAGAAGATCTCCAAAGGATTTTTCGATACAATAGGTCGATAAGCTTTTAGATGAAGTTAATAGGTAAGCGTAGTGCGGGAAAACCGCTTGCTGCGTTTGACGTGGCGGGGGCTGGAAACATGGTCTGTAAAGATGCGTGCGCCAGTCCTCGACCCTACCTGTGAGAAGTTAGGGGTGAAATTCCCCTAGCTTACTCGACTAGCAAACGTAGTT
>JAOZUK010000099.1:0-3026 GCA_029938715.1 Bacteroidales bacterium
ATGCATTCCGATTTTGCCAGACTTGGATACGATGTGGACGGGACCGGAATTAAAATTGGGGTAATGTCTAATAGTTATGACTCCCAGTCCGAAAATACCACAGGAGATTCTCCTGCAACCATTGATGTGGAGAACGGAGATCTTCCGGGGATTGGAAATCCCAATAATTATTTATTGCCTGTTGATGTGATACTGGACATCACTCCTGAATTTGGATCTTTGTCTGACGAGGGACGTGCCATGCTGCAAATTGTTCATGATGTAGCTCCCGGAGCAGAACTGGCCTTCCGTACCGGCTATCTGGGGGAACAGGATATGGCAGTAGGGATCGCTGAGTTGGCAGCTGCTGATTGTGATATCATTGTGGATGACATCTCTTACCTGACTGAACCCTTCTTTCGGGATGGAATTATCGCGCAGGCCATTGATGACGTGGTGGCTTCCGGAGTTACCTTTTTCAGTTCGGCAGGTAATTTTGGAAAAAATTCCTATACAGGTGACTTTACCCCAGGGATAGCACCTTCTGGTGTGGTGGGTGAAGCTCATGAATTTGCTTCGGGCGATGTGACACAGTCGGTTTTGTTACCGGAAGGAGATTATACCCTTGTTCTTCAATGGGACGACGGTACTGATGGCGGACAGTTAACCACACAGACCGACCTGGATATTTTCCTTTTAGACGGATCCGCCGTGCTTGGATTCAACCGTGAGAATGTGGATGGCTTCCCCATTGAGGTGGTTCCCTTTTCCATTGAAGGAGATACAGTTGAATCAGAAATAGTAGTAGCCAGGGCCAGTGGTACCGGCTCTGTAACTTTTAAATATATTCTGTTTCGCGGAGGCGAACATTTTACCCAATTGGAGCATGTACAAGGCACTTCCACCATTGTGGGCCACCCCAATGCGGCTGGAGCTATTGCTGTAGGGGCTGTACGCTTTGATAAAAATCCCATTTTCGATTCACTACAGTATCCCGAACCAGTGATGATGTCATTCTCTTCCCAGGGAGGAACTCCTGTTGATGGTTTGGTTAGAGATAAACCGGATATCACCGCTCCCAATGGGGTCAATACCACTGTGGATCTGGGTAACGGCGACTGGGACGACCTCATTGATCCTGATACTCAGTTTCCAAATTTCTTCGGAACTTCTGCAGCATCACCCCACGCGGCTGGCGTAGCTGCACTGATTCTTCAAGCAAGAGCCATATATGAACCTTCCAACCCCCTGGACCCGGAAGGGATCAGGGACTTGTTACAGAGTACGACCCTCGAGCAGCTTACTCCTGGGGAGGACAATCTTGCTGGCGCCGGATTTATCCAGGCCCACAAAGCCCTGTTAAGCTTTGCAAATCCATCTCCTTACGTAGAAAATTTAATTCTAATCTCAGAAGGAGCCGTACCGGGAGAGACCCTGGAAGCTATTACATTTGAAGTAAGAGGTGACTTTTTCACGGAGGACACAGAGATTTTATTCAGGGGTGATACCATTGCCGAAGGAGTTACCTATGTTAACGACAGCACCCTAATTGTTTCGGACCTGAGTTTTCTTGGGAATCCTTCTTTCCAGGCCTATACTCCGGCCATCTCGGAAAGCCTGGTGGATGGGGGCTCATCGGATTCCGTCTTTTTTTCAGATTCGGTAAGGCACACCATTGTAGTTAGTGCACATAGTTATACCAATACTTATGGAGAAGCGGTGCCGGACTATGAAGCCACTGTCACGGTGAATCGTGTTTCGGGAAGAACATTATCTCTTGCAGAAGCAGTTGACAGTTCCATCGTTTTAGGGGGGGAAGCTACCAGAATCATGGAGCTTCTGACCATTGACGGGCCTGCCAGTTCCACTTCAAATGCAAGTGCAAGTGGCTATATCATCACACCCTCTTTCTCAGTGGGAATTGATACCTCCACAATAGAAATTGACATGGCTCTTTCTGAGAAGTACAAATTTACATTCTTGAATGGAAATATTTCCATTAACAAGCTTGCACTGACCATCACTCCGGTGGATTTGGAGATTACTTACGGCGATACCATCCCTGAAGGAGCCATACAATTTACCTATGAAATAGGTGGGGAGACTGTAGTCATCGAGGACTCAACTTCCATTTTGCTCAGCGTGGAAGCGGCTCATACCGGGGCGCTGACCAGCGGATTTGGAATGGTAAATGGAGTGACCATCGTAAATGGAATTCCTATGGTCAATGGCTTTGCCATGGTCAATGGTTTTGCCATGGTCAATGGTTTTGCCATGGTCAATGGAGTGGAAGTGGTTGTAGAAACTGATGACACAGGTGTAAAAATGGTCTATGTGGATGGCGAAGTATTCACCAATGGTTTTGGAATGGTCAATGGTTTTGGGATGGTCAATGGCTTACCCTTTGTGGAGCTGGACCAGATTGTCAATGGTTTTGCCCTGGTAAATGAAGCAGAGATTAGGGTTGAAGATGGTTTTATCACCGAATTCGAAGGTACTCCTCTCGCTAACGCGATACCTGTTACAGAAGGGATTCCAATGCTGGATGGCTTTGCCATGGTGAACGGACATGAAATCAGGGTAACTGACGGGGTTACCTCCATAGATGGTGATGAGATTCCATTCAATGGCACGATAAATGGTTTTGGTATGGTGAACGGTTTTGGCATGGTGAATGGTTTTGGCATGGTGAACGGTTTTGGCATGGTGAATACAGAGCATATTGTCAATGGTTTTGGCATGGTCAATGGAATAGAGGTCCCCATTATAAATGGAACCCCTGTAGTAAATGGGTTTGGTATGGTGAACGGTTTTGCCATGGTAAATGGCACCGTCTACACTGAGGATCTGAAGGTGGAAGTAAGTGATGGTGATATCAGCGAAGTAAGAGCCTATGACCCGGCTACAAATGGTTTTGGCCTCGTTAATGGTTTTGGCATGGTCAATGGCTTTGGCATGGTCAATGGTTTTGCCATGGTCAACGGAAATGCAACCACCAATGGTTTTGGCATGGTGAATGGTTTTGCCATGGTCAATGAGTTTGGTTT
>JAOZUK010000099.1:3126-14995 GCA_029938715.1 Bacteroidales bacterium
AGTTCAACCATCAATGAAAATAGCAATAAAGGAACCATACTGATCTATGATGCCACTGAAGTGGGATCTGATTCACCATCACCGGCGAACCTTAGGCCCATGAGTTTTATTACTGGTTCTGAGGCAGGAAAGCACTGGATTATTCCGGGTTCATTTGTGTCAAATAATTTCGATATAACATACGGATTGGGAGAGCTGACCATTAACAAATCAGAACTTATCATTACAGCTGCAGATAAGACAAAAACTTATGGAGAGATCGATCCTGATTTAACCTATTCCGTAGATGGAGAACTGATGGGAACAGATCAGCTTTCAGGAGCATTGTCCCGCGAGCTTGGTGATGATGCCAGAGAATATAAAATCTATCGTGGCAGCCTGAGGGCGGGAGAAAATTACAACATCACCTATGTCCCTGCAACCTTAACCACTGATCCGGCAACATTATTAATTACTGCCACGGCTAAGGACACAGTATATAATGGCACTCAAGATGCAGAGGTTGAGTTATCTGATAATCGTCTTCCTGGAGATACACTTGAAATTATTTACTTGTCTTCACTGTTTGAAGATAAAAATGCAGGTCTGAAGACTGTAACTGTATCAGAAATCCAGGTACAAGGAGCCGATGCAGGTAACTATGAAGCGAATAGCAGTGCGTCAACTCAGGCCGAGATTGTCCCGAAGGATCTGGTTATTGAAATTACCGCCGATCCCAAGGTATATAATGGGAACGATGAAGCTGTTACACTTGCAAATGTGAGGAGTGGAGATGTGGTTGGGGCTGATGTTGTTTCGGTATTCTCTGAGAATGGTACATTCAACAGTATCAACGTGGGAACCTGGGATGTAATCGCAGATGTATCCATTACCGCAGGGAATGATCTGGGGAATTACAGTTTAGTAAATACGACAGCGACTGCCCAGGCTGAGATCACCATAAGAGTACTGAATATTGAAGTTTCAGTTGCTGATAAAACTTATGATGGGACAGCCGATGTCCTCAGTGAGCAGGTAAGCTTTACTGATGACCGCATATCCGGGGATCTGTTTGACATAAACTTTACATCGGCATCATTTATTGATCCAAATGCGGGTACAGGCCCGGTGAACGTTCTTGGAATATCATTATCAGGTGGAGCAGCTGGAAATTACAGCCTTGTCAATTCATCTGCTCAAACAACAGCGAGCATAAACGCCCGTCCGGCGAATGTGATACTTGCAGAAGAGATCTATTACATCAATGAAAAAGAGAGCCTGCCTACCTTTGCATTTGCTTATGATGGTTTGATTCCCGGAGACTCAGGAAATGAGGGGGTTGATGTGAGTCGGAATTCGGACGGTGCCTCCTATAGTTCTTCTTCAAATACATCTGCCGGAACCTATACGGTTACTCCAGAGCCTAACAACGATAACTATCTATTTACCATGCAATCCGCAGTATTATATGTCAATCCATATGGTCCCGGGACCCGGTCAGTTAGTCCGGTTCTGAACTGTATTGAAATCATAGACTTAGAGTTAGGAATTTATGCCGCCAATTTTGAATACAAAAATGAAAATGATGAGGCGGTCTATATTCCGGTAGGAGAGAACAATATGCTGACTGGTAATGGAATCGATTGGGAAAGTTCTGATGAACAACCCACCTTATTTGAGCCTGGTGGTGGAACCTTTATGGTATTCTTTGGTGGAGATGATCTTTCATGGGATGTATCCAGTCGGGATAATAAGAAGAAAGTACGTAATGGGGCCAATGCCAATTCAAGTTCAACAAAATGTGGTACCAACCTGAAGTCGGCATCAGTTGCACTGGACATTGAAGAGGAGCCGGAAATGATGTTTGAGGACCTCAAGGTCTATCCAAACCCGGTGGCTGAGAAAGTTCATATTGCCTTCAACGGTATAGAGAACTACACTGCAATCATGCTCTACGATATGGTAGGAAACGTTTATCACATTGAATCCATAGAGAAGAGATCCAATCTGCTTGAAATAGATATGGCTGAATTATCTTCAGGGGCCTATTTCATCAGGATAGTGATGGATGATGATTCTAAAGTAGTCACAGTGATTAAACAGTAGAAGAATAAGCCATTGTTTAATAGGCTGTTAAAGGTGTATTAAGCTTGAATGATCTACGTTTAAGGGTGTAAATTGTGATCTCCAACGGGCAGTGACCCTGCATCACTTAAACAATGTTTAACATAAACTATGATATCATGAGAAAGTATAATTTAGCATTTGTTTTGTCTGTATTTGTACTGGGACAGCTCTTTGCTCAGGCCACTGAGATTCCACAAATTGGATCGGAAGCTCCATCTTTTACAGCCATGTCTACAAACGGAGAGGTAAATTTTCCTTCCGATTACGGGAAGAGCTGGAAGATCCTCTTTTCTCATCCAAAGGACTTCACTCCTGTTTGTTCATCTGAGATTCTGGAGCTTGCCTATGCACAGGAGAGTTTTGAGGAGCTTGGAGCCCAGTTACTGGTGCTGTCCACCGATATTTTGGAACAACATAACAGCTGGAAGGCCTCGCTGGAGCAATTGCATTATAAAGGCAGAGAGCCTGTGAAGATCGAATTTCCGCTTATTTCCGACAATGACCTTGTGGTATCAAAGAAGTATGGCATGATCCATAATTCTGAGAGTACGAAGAAGAATATCAGGGGTGTATACATTATTGATCCCCATAACGAAATAAGGGCTATCTATTTTTATCCCAATGAGGTGGGTCGAAATGTGGATGAGGTGAAAAGAACCCTGCTGGCTTTACAAACAACCTATGCCAACAACAGCGTGGTAACGCCAGCCAACTGGCAGCAGGGGGATGATGTAATTGTACCAGTTCTGTCTCAATCGGAAAAGAATTCCATAGGATTACCCGATTCGGACCTCTATAAGCTTACCTGGTATATGGTATTTAAGAAGGACGATTGATATGTGAAGGATTTCCGATTCTCCAACAGGGCTAAGAGATTGTGGGAGGAATCGGATATCTTTAGGGCATGAAAACTGCTATATTTTACTTAGCACCTCTTTTTATTGGGGGCTTTCTGAACGCACAGGAGCCGAATCTAATTGATGCCAGAGCTACCGCTGAAACCTCATCGCTCTTCCATAACCTCTTCAAATTGTCTGAAGACCATACACTTTTCGGGCATCAGCATGCCACAGAATATGGTCATGGATGGCGGGGAGATGAGGACCGATCCGATGTAAAATCGGTTTGTGGTTCACACCCTGCAGTGATCGGGGTCGATATCAGTGGGTTATCTGGAAGATCTCCCGAGGAGATTCGGAAGAGTAGTGAGAAACTCAGGAAAAATGTGATTGACACCTACAACAGGGGTGGAGTGACTACCGTATCCTGGCACTTTTCAAATCCGGTTTCAGGAGGCGGTTTTTACTGGAAGGAATCGGTTTCTAAGCCTGCAGTGAGCTACATCATCCCGGGTGGCGAGGCACATGATACCTACAAAGAAATCCTGAATACGGTTGGCCATTGGGCACAGAGCCTTAAGGGTTCAGATGGTACGCTTGCGCCGGTTATTTTCAGACCGTATCATGAGTTTGATGGGGGCTGGTTCTGGTGGGGAGCTCCACATTGTACCCGGGAAGAATTTATCACTTTATGGAAATTTACGATTTCTTACCTGCGCGACAGCCTGGAAGTGCATAATTTCATTTACGCATTCTCCCCTGACAATAAGTTCAACGACGAAGATGAGTTTCTTGATCGATACCCCGGCGATGAGTGGGTGGATATGGTGGGCATGGACAATTATGGAGATATGGGCCGCGACAGGTATGACATTGAGACTGCAGCCAGGAAGCTTAAGATTGTATCGGACTATGCAGAGAAATCTGGAAAACTAGCCGCTTTTACTGAGACCGGTCTGGAGTCCATCCCAGATACCACCTGGTGGACAGAGACACTTTTGAAAACTATGCAGATGCATGATGCCAGGCTCTCCTATGTGTTGGTATGGCGCAACGATTCAAGGAGTCCGACCCACTACTATGCACCTTTCCCCGGGCACAAAAGTGTTCCAGATTTCATGGAGTTCTACAAAGGTCGTTACACCATGTTTGAAGAGGATCTGATCTCTATCTACAAGAGAGACTGAATGTGATCAAAGCCGCAATCAAATAGGCTGTGTTAGCTCCTCTTTTTCTTCTTGAGTTTTTTGGGAGCGGGCTCACTATCCTGTGAGACGGTTACATTAAATGTTTTTCCCTCGTAAGTACCGTGCTCGATTTTAGGAAGAACCTTTTTTGCAGCTTTTTCATCGATCTCAAAAAACGCGTAGCGGGGATGGAGGTCTATCCGCCCCACATGAACGCTGTCAATCCCGGTTTCGCTGCATACCAGCCTCACCAGGGCCCCCTTATTCAGGTTCTGATTTTCACCCAGGTTGATAAAAAATCTCTTTTTCGAGCCAGTGAGGTTCCTGTTATAGCTTCCCCCCCCTCTTTCTCTATCTCTTGTCCTTCCGGTTCGTGTACCTCCTTTTTCCTGGGATGCATTCAGATCTCCTGCTCCTTTGTAGTATTCAAGGAAAGAGTTAAGTTCTGCAGAGATAAATTTCAGGACGATCTCCTCAGCGGGGATTCCTTTTAACTTGTTATAAAACACGGGCCAGTAGCGATCAATGGCATCGTTATCTATGGGAGTGGCTACTACCTTGTCCATCAACGCATACATCTGCTTTTCACAAATATCTTCCGCATTGGGTACACGCTTAAACTCAATGGGGCTCTGAACTAACTTTTCCACCTGACGAATCCGGTTTACTTCACGCGTATTGATCAGCACCAGGGATTTTCCCGTTTTCCCTGCCCTGGCGGTCCGCCCGCTTCTATGGGTATAGTTTTCAATATCGTCGGGTAGGTTGTAATGAATCACATGGCTGATATCCCGCACATCGAGACCCCGGGCAGCCACATCAGTGGCTACCAGTACCTTCACAGTTCTCTCCCTGAATTTTTTCATGGCAGCATCCCGTTGGGCCTGGGTCAGATCGCCATGGAGAGCCACCACATTGTATCCCTCTTTTTCCAGCTTATCGGAGATGGCGCTGGTCTCTCTACGGGTTCTGCAAAAGATCAGGCCAAAAATATCGGGATAGTAGTCAAGGATCCTTTTTAGGGCATAATAACGATCCCTCTCCTTCATCATATAGTATCGGTGATCAATATTGGCGGCCACGCTATTCTGTTTCCCTACCACGATTTCAATGGGATCAACCATATAGTTGCTGGCAATTCGCCTGACTGCTTTGGGCATTGTGGCAGAGAACAACCAGACCCTTTTGTTATCGGGGATCTGTTCCAGGATAGAGTCAATATCCTCCTTAAATCCCATATTCAACATCTCGTCGGCCTCATCCAGTATCACCCTCTGAACAGTTTTCAGTTTAATTGCTTTTCGTTCGATAAGATCCAGCAATCGGCCTGGTGTGGCAACCACAATATGTGCACCTCTTTTAATCAGCCTGATCTGATCGGAAATACTGGCTCCTCCATAAACAGGAACGATGTTGGTGTTTTGCTTAAAATTTGAGAAAGAGACCAGGTCTCTTGTGATCTGCATACAGAGTTCCCGGGTGGGACAGACTATCAGACCCTGGGTATCTTTGCTACTGAAATCGATGTGCTGTATCAGAGGCAATCCAAATGCAGCTGTTTTCCCTGTTCCGGTTTGGGCCAGACCCACAAAATCCCGATCACCTGCTGCCAGGATGGGGATGGCCTTTTCCTGAATTTCTGAAGGGATCTCAAATCCCAGTTTATGTACTGCTTTAAGTAAGTCTTTGTGCAGTCCTAAGTCCTTAAATTCCATTGAAATAAATTAGGCCGCGAATGTACGACAAATAGCGGAGTAATGAGCTAATACATTGATATTATTTGATATATCTAGGCAATCTCTTACTTTTAGCCCAAACCTGATCCCAACATGGCTGAAAAATCAAAAAAGGATGGTGAAGCGCATTCCAGGCGCGAATTTTTAAAAATTGGCGGTGCAGTTGCTGCAGGATTGCAGGTGGGAGCAGTTGCCGGAGCGGGTATGGCTGCAGGTAAAGATCCTTCCACCCACACAGGTTGGCAGCATCTGGGTGACAATACCCAGTTTGTAGACCGTAGTAAACTGATTCGGAAAGGGCCTGCCTATGAGATTACCGGGGAGACCATCCGTCCCCGTCGGTATGAATCGGCTTTTGGAAGGCAGAGGCTGATTGCACGGGATATGACGCAATACAGGGAGATGATTAACTCCTTTGATGCTGGTGAAGACCGTCAGGAAGGGATTGGTAATCCCTCCGATTTACCGGAGCGTGAAACCTCTCCAGAGACTTCTGGAGGAGTTCGCTCTCCCCGGGATGCTAAAGGATTCCCACCTCTGGAGACTTTCACTGAACCCATGCTCAGTTATTACAAAGCAAGGCCCGATCTGTATGACCTTGATAAGCTGAGGGTGGAGGAGATCATGCCGAAAAAGAGAAAGGATCAGGAAAAATACGAAGAATTTTATACCCTGATCAATGCCTGGTCCGATTCCTGGAGCACCCACGAAAGAATCACAGAGCCCCCGGAAGTATCAGATTTTAAAATTGAGGGTCGTCGAAAGATTGGCAAGCCGATGCCCTTTAAGAGTCCGGAACTTGCATCCAAACTTATCAAGAAGGTGGCGCATCATTTTGGAGCCTCCATGGTTGGGATCACCACCATTGAACCCGACTGGTGCTATAATTACGATTTGCGGGGATCCAAAAACAGGGAAAGCTATGAAGTGCCCAAGCATTGGAAATACGTGATCGCCTTTGGGGTTCCCCACCAGTGGGAACAGGTCAACTCCAATCCAAACAGTGGAACCAGTTATGATGCCTATGCCCGGATATCCATTGCTGCCCGACGGATGGAGACCTTTGTCAAATCACTGGGTTATCCGGCCAGGCGTCACTCGCCAATGGATGGATATGACCTGATCGCTGTGCCCTATCTGGTGAAAGCCGGATTAGGAGAGCAGGGCAGGCATGGCATTGTAATCACTCCCGAAACCGGATCCAATTTTCGGGTTGCATTTGTAACCACCAATCTGGAGATGGAGATCGATCAGCCCATCGAGTTTGGAGTGAAGGAGTTTTGTGAGCACTGTCAGATCTGTGCCGATATATGTCCCTCCGGATCCATCAGTAAGGCCGACAATAATGAAGAGATGAATACACGGGGATACCGACACTGGGAGATCAATCAGACCTCCTGTTACAATTTCTGGATGCAGAGCATGGGAGGCATGGGATGTAGACTTTGCCTCATTGCCTGTCCCTATAGCCGTAAGAGCAACTGGGTTCACACCGGTGTTAGAAAGTTGGATACACACGATCCTACAGGGCTGATGGACAATGTAATGACTTCCATGCAGAAAAGGCTGTTTGATGCTCCTGAGGCCCATGAATACCTTCCGCCTCCCGATGGCCGGTTTGCCAACTACAGGGAAGCCCCTGAATGGCTCCAGGTAAAGAATTATCTTGATATTGAAACGTCAGACCCATCTTTAGGAGAATAAGCTATGATTACAAATCTTGTTATCTTCGCATTTATTACGGGGCTACTTACAGGCGGCGTAATTGCTGGAGCTATAGCCTGGACCAGGGATCTGGGTCTGAATTTGAAATGGTGGAAGTGGCTAATGGCAGCCTTTTGGTACATGCTGTTACTCTTGCTGGTTTTTGCTGCGTTCACCCTTGTGGGGGAAGGAGAAGCGGTTGCAGGCTGGAAGATCCTGGGGATAGCCACCGTGGTGATGGTCATTTTGGGCGCAGGACTATTCAGGCTTTTTACTGCAGGACATAAGCAATAACTCGAAAACATCACATGAATAAAGAAATGACAGCATACCTAGAGATATTCGAGAAGAACAAAGAGTGGGTGGCACGGATGAAAGCCACTGATGCGCAATTTTTTGAGAAGCTTTCAGAAGGACAGAATCCCGAGTTGCTGTATATTGGATGCAGTGACAGTCGGGTTACTGCTGAGGACTTTATGGGATTGAACCCTGGAGAGGTTTTTGTACATCGCAACATAGGCAATGTGATCAGCAATACAGACCTGAATGTGATGAGTGTGATTAATTATGCGGTGGCTCATCTGAATGTAAAGCACATTGTGGTTTGTGGCCATTACCACTGCGGAGGGGTGAAAGCTGCCATGCAGCCTCAGGACATGGGGATCATCAATCCCTGGCTTAGGAATATCAGGGATGTATACAGGATACACAAGGATGAGCTAAATGCAATCTCTGATGGGGACAAACGGTATAACCGACTGGTTGAATTAAATGTGGAAGAACAGTGTTTTAATGTGATCAAGACGGCGGTAGTGCAGAGATTCTATCTCAAAAGTGGTTATCCCCTTGTGCATGGGTGGATCTTTGATATGAAAACAGGTGAGTTAATAGATCTGAAGCTGGATTTTCCAAAAATACTTAAGGAAGTGCAAGAGATCTACAACCTGGAGGCTGATGAATAGTTTTTACACCACATTTAGATTAGTCAAATGAAACAGAAAGTAGCACTCGTCTTATCGGGTGGGGGTGCCAGGGGGATTGCCCATATTGGAGTCATTGAAGAACTGGAAAGTCAGGGATACGAAATTACGTCCATTGCCGGAACCTCCATGGGCTCGGTGGTGGGAGGAATTTATGCAGCAGGAAAACTGGATGTTTTAAAGGAGTGGCTCTTTACCCTGGACAAACTGAAGGTTCTGTATATGGTGGACTTTACACTTAGCAAGCATGGACTGGTGAAAGGGGATCGAGTAACTGGCAGGATGAAGAGGCTTATTTCTGATACCCAAATTGAGGATCTAAGGATTCCATTTGCTGCTGTGGCCGTGGATCTGATCCATTCGAAGGAGGTAGTATTTAGAAGTGGCAGCATGTATGAGGCCCTGCGGGCTTCAGTTTCCATTCCTACCGTATTTACTCCAGTAAAAACGAAAGATGGTTTGCTGGTGGATGGAGGCGTTATGAATAATGTACCCATCGACAGGGTCGAAAGAACACCAGGTGATTTACTTGTGGCTGTTGATGTGAATTCAAGTATCCCTGTAAACAAACCTGCCATTACAAAGAAAGAGGAAAAGGTCAGGCAATCCATTTATCGGAAAAAAGTGTTAGAGTTCCAGCGCCATCTGCTTGGAAACGGTCCCAAGAGCAGTGGACACAACCTGGGATATTTCGATCTGATCAGCAAAACCATCAGTTTAATGACTCATCACACAGCCAAGTTGTTAATGGAGAATCATTCGCCGGATATACTCATTGAGATATCCCACGATTCCTGCGAAATGTATGACTTTTACAAGGCAGAAGAGATGGTGGAGATGGGGAGGCATGCAGCCCGGCTAAAGCTCCAGTCATATTAAATTGTTGGCATATGTTTCTGGACAACAGTAGAATCCGGATTTGGGGTTCTTTAAAGGAGCCTGGTCAGATCGAAGTTTCAGGCTCAAGAGAAGACTCCTTGTTTCGCTCCTATCCCCTCGATTCTATTTTTGAGCAGAAAACTGGAATGGAGATCATGTTGAATTACCCAGACCATGTCTTCTCTGCTTTTGTGGCTTACTATCAGTTTCAGATTCATCAGATAGAGAGTGATGTTATGGACCGCATTGTTCAAGGGTTCAGTGAATCTGTGAAAGGCTCCGAATATTATGACCACCTCTTTTCCCTTTACAGTGTGATTAAGCGAGTGGCCATCTCCCAGCCATCTCCCGATTTTGCATTGCCCGATGTGCATGGAGATACCGTTCATTTGAAGGATTTCAGAGGCAAATATGTGTTACTGGACTTTTGGGCCTCCTGGTGTCCACCTTGTAGGGCAGCCAATCCCGATCTGGTCAGGATCTATCATCAATATAAAGATAAGGGCTTTACAATAGTTGGAATATCGGTGGATAAGAAAAGAGATCGGTGGCTGGAGGCCATAACAAGAGACCAGCTGGTTTGGCCAAATCTTTCGGCTTTGGATGGTTGGGGTGCCATCACTCAGTTATATGGGGTAAAGGCCGTGCCGCAGAATTTTCTAATAGATCCCCAGGGTATCATTGTTGGCAAAAATTTGGAAATTGAAGGCTTGCAGGATGAATTACAGGATAGAGCTCTGTAGAACCATCTTGCTTGTTGGAGGTGTTATAAATCTGTTAAAATCTACCATTCATACCCTGCTCCAATAATTATTTTTAATTTTCTACTGATCAGTACAGTGAAATGATGAAACACGATGTTTATACAGTCATAGAAACAGGTCAGGAGCTATTCCAGTCCCAAGAGTTTATTTTATTACCATTTTAAGAGCAAGGAAGGCTCTCCGGTGATAGAGTGGGGATGAAAAAAAGCCTGAAATGCACAGTCGGGTACATACAAAAATTAAATAACTAATTATCATGAAGAAATATCAAAAAACAGCTCTGGTGACCGGGGCAAATTCGGGAATCGGATTGGACACTGTTGAACAATTGGCCAAACTTGGGTATGAGAAAATTATTATAGGTGCAAGGACACTTGAAAAGGCTGACTATACCACAAAACTTCTTAAGGAGAAGGGTTATGGAGATATATTTGGTTCCCTGGCCATGGACACATCGGATGTGGAGTCTGCAAAGCGTGCAGCTGAGCAGATCAAGAGGTCGGGATTTAGAATTGATCTGCTAATTCTAAATGCGGGTTCTGTGACAGCCGGACTGGAAAAAAACAGGGATGGTGTGGATCTTACTTTTGCATCCACCCTGGTGGGACATCATGTGCTGACCATGTTGCTGCTGGAGAATCGCATACTGTCAGACCATGCAAACATAGTGATAGCAGGCTCGGAGGCAGCCAGGGGAGATGTGCCAGGTATGAGCCTTCCGGATTTGGATCAAATTAGTAAAGAGGTCTACAAAAACAATATGCAATCTACACTGGAAGCTTTTGCCAGGGGCTACTCGGTGGGTGAATACAATGTGATGAAAGCCTATTCGGTAGCTAAGCTTTATGTGGCCTGGTGGGCATCCATGCTGAATGAGAAACTACCAGAGGGGATCAGGGTTTTTGCCATTTCACCTGGAAGTGTTCCATCCACCAACTTTGCACGACACCAATCGTTCCTGATGAGAAAGATCATGTTGCCATTAATGAGTAGCGTCGGCAGGTTTATGTCAGCAGCGGGTCCGGTTTCAGCTGCGTCGAAGCGATATATCTCTTCGGTTAAGATGCCTGACAAGAACAGTGGAAAGTTTTATGCATCTCCCGCCGGTAAGATGATTGGTACGCTTACCGAACAAAGGACAGCATATCTGGCTGACGGCAATATGAAGTTTTCGGCATGGAATGCCATTGTGAAACTTTCAGGGGGTATAGACTATACCATGGAAGAGGATTCATCCATCAAATCATTTAAGGAAGAGCGACAATCAGCTTAGGTGGTGTGGCCCTGCTTTATCCCATGAAGTGGGAGGGGGGAAGTTGCTCCTCCAGGTCGCGCAAAAGAGCAGGGCTTCAGCAGGAAAAAAGTGTGATAGCGAGAATAATAAGCACAATCAAAAGTCAAATTATTAAATTATTCATTTTAAAGATATTAAAATGCTGGAGCTATAAATTAGCTCCCCTGTCTTCGTCATCGGGACACCTTGTCGAATTGTACTCGATTAACTCTACTGCTCAGGATTGTAAGATATCCTTCAAGGAATTTACCTCAATATTGATCTTCAGGCCAAACCTGGAATTTTTTATTCCCTGATCAGGCCCGATAGGATCTAACAGTGAAACGCTTGCTCCGCTGTCATTAAGCATTCTTTGATGTTCTGATGTCCATTCCAATTCA
>JAOZUK010000827.1 GCA_029938715.1 Bacteroidales bacterium
CAGCGCGGGTTTCCATATAATCCTCTCCTTTTGCATTGGTGGCCTTCGATTTGAAAAGTAAAAACCAGGCTCCCACCGGTCCATATGAATCCTTAAATCGCACCGGTACAAAGCGAATCTCCTGACAGGTCATCTCTGCACCCGACTTTAAGGTAAAATAGGTGCTTGCACCACTGTTAAAGGGCGGATACCAGGACCTGCCCAATCCCTCTCCCACTGACTTGGGTCGAAAGATATGTACAGCGCCCCCCATGGAGTCAAGAACTGCCTTTGCTTTAAATACATAGAATTTGTTTTCACGTACACTGAAACCCACAGCTCCCACACAGCGGTCCTCATACATGATGGGCTCTGTAATAAATATGCGTTCATAGTAGGATCCATTCTCACCCAGCTCCTTTAATGCATTTTTTGCTGCTTCAGAAACAATGTTTTTGTAGGATTCCCCATGGATCATGATCTGCCAGCGTCCCTCATTCACATAGTTCCCATCGTCATCCTTCCAGATGGGGAGGCCCCATTTCTCGAACAGGTGAACTGAAGAATCCACATGGCGGGCAATGTTGGCCACAAGATCTTTACGGGCAATGCCCATGAGATCGTTTTTCACATAACTCACATAGTCGTCTATGGTGTTATTGCCATTTTTCAAACCCAGGTAGAGGTTAATGGCCGAGAGTCCCATGGCCACCGCACCACTTCGTTCCATGGCAGCCTTATCCACCACTGTAATTCGTTGATTGTGCTTTTTAGCCCAATGGGCAGCTTCATAAGCCGCACCACATGCAGCCATTCCTCCTCCAAGGATCAGTAAATCGGTTTCAACAACAACCGTTTCAAAACTTTCAGCGTTTATCGCCATATTCTTTACAGGATTGATTACTTTTTATAGAGATCGGTACCCAGCGACTCTGGTTCTGTTCTTAATTCTGGACTTTTGAGGTCATCTGACCCGGTAGAGAATCCAGCATCGGGGACTGCAGTCCCCTCAGGGATCGTACGAATGGGAAATTTAAAGCGTTTAACCTTTTTATTGCGAAAACGAACGGCCCACATGATGGAATCTGTACTCCTTAGCGGTTGCACCACTCCCCCCATAGGCATAAAATCGGCATAACCTCTTACTTCAATGGCCTGTGTTGGACATATTTTCACACAACTGTAGCACTCCCAGCACATATCCACTGCCCGGTTATAGGCTTTGTTCT